>JAUWQS010000311.1 GCA_030610915.1 Pseudomonadota bacterium
CTATAACGCCCACTTTTTTGCCTTTTAACATTTATCTTATCTTTCCCCCTTGTAACTTGATATCAATCGTAAATAGTTGATCATAAATAGTCAATCAAAAATATGTGTCTTGACTTTTAGCCCTGCAATCTTTATTTTCAACACGATACAGGAGACCGTCATAGCCTTCTTGAAACGCATCAACAAATAAGGAGAAAAAATGTTTATCTTAGGAAATCTTATCGAGGCAGTTGCCAGAATTCTCGATGTAGGACTTACTCTATATATGTGGATAATCATAATCAGGGCGCTCATCTCCTGGGTCAACCCCGATCCCTATAATCCTATCGTCATGTTCCTTTACCGAATCACAGAACCTGTCCTATCCACCGTGAGAAGGTGGATACCACTCGGAAACATTGGAATAGACATCTCCCCCATTATAGTCATCCTGGTCATCATATTTCTTCAGAGTTTTCTGGTGCAAAGCATGGCGCAAATTGCTTTGCAGTTCAAATAATAAAAGAAAAGACTTTGCAGGAATTACAAAAAACGATGCTGCCGATCAAGGAAACAAAAGAAGGCATTATCTTCAATATCAGGGTCGTGCCAAGATCCTCGCGATGTGAACTGGCGGGAATTCAGGAAGATGCTCTGAAACTGAAGATCACCGCGCCGCCCGTCGATGGGAAGGCTAACTCGGAGTGCATAAGATTCCTCGCAGATAAACTCAATATCAGAAAATCGAGGGTTGTTGTCATTGCGGGACACAAATCGAGAAGAAAGACCCTTGCAGTGTCCGGACTAAAAAGCAAAGATATTGAGTCGATCATCCCCACATAGACAACGTCTCATGGATATCGAAATAAAAAAAAAGGATAAAGAAAATGCCCGCATTGTCAGGGCAGCAGGCGTGGTGGGTCTGGCAACATTCCTCAGCAGGGTATTCGGTCTCCTTCGTGATCTGGTTGTCGCAGGTCTTTTTGGGGCCGGCTTTGCCACCGACGCTTTCTTTGTCGCCTTCAGGATACCAAATCTCTTAAGACGCCTCTTCGCAGAGGGTTCTCTCACGATATCCTTCGTGCCCGTCTTCACCGAATACCTGAAAAAAAAGTCGAAGGAAGACGCCATTGGGCTGGCGAACACGGTATTTACACTGCTTTCCATAATACTTGTAATTGTCACACTTATCGGCATCCTCATCTCTCCATTGATAGTCAGGATAATAGCGCCGGGCTTCACCGGTCTGCCGGACAAGTACGAACTTACAGTGTTCCTTACCCGGCTGATGTTTCCCTACATATTCTTCATCTCACTGGTTGCGCTGTGTATGGGGATACTGAATTCTCTCAGGCATTT
Organism: Pseudomonadota bacterium; assembly: GCA_030610915.1. The sequence continues at coordinate 1,339 of JAUWQS010000311.1, forward strand.
TGCGGCGCCCGCACTCGCTCCGGTAATCCTTAATATCTGTATAATAGGCGCCGCCATCTTTCTCCGGAATTTATTTGAGGAACCGATAACGGCCCTTGCCGTCGGTGTATTGACAGGCGGCGTCCTCCAATTAGCCATGCAGTTTCCCTTCCTGACAAAGATGGGAGTGAGGTTAAGACCCAATTTCAACTTCCAGCATCCAGGCGTCAGGAAGATAGGAATCCTGATGATTCCTGCCGTATTCGGGGCGGCGGTCTATCAAATAAACATATTTGTCAGCACACTCCTGGCATCATTTCTTCCCAGCGGGAGCGTCTCGTACCTATACTACGCCGACAGGATAGTTCAACTCCCCCTCGGGGTCTTTGCCATAGCAGTTGGCACTGCGTCACTGCCAAGCTTATCGGAACAGGCAGTGAGCGGGAACTTCGGGGAGATGAAGAAAACAATCTCATTTTCCTTCAGACTGATCATGTTTATTACCATACCGGCGATGATTGCCCTGATCGCGCTTCGCGTTCCTATCATATCTGTTCTGTTCCAGAGGGGAGAATTTGACTGCCAGTCAACAATACTGACATCACAGGCCCTGCTCTATTACGCGGTTGGTCTCTGGGCCTTTTCAGGGATAAGGGTGGTTGTCTCGGCATTCTATTCATTACAGGACACAAAAACTCCTGTGAAGGTGGCAATTATAGCCTTGATCGTCAATATAATCTTGAGCGTTATACTGATGTATCCTCTGAGGCATGGCGGTCTGGCCCTTGCCACCTCTATCGCATCCGCTGTAAACATTGTAATATTATGTTTTTTACTCAGGAGAAAAATAGGCAGTTTTTTAGACAGGAAATTTTATGGTTCTACCTTCAAGATCATTGTTTCATCTCTGGCGATGTGGGGTGGAATAGCTATTGTCGATTATATCTTTCCGTGGAATAATGAGGCCCTCTTTAATAGCAAATTCCTGATACTTGCCTCAGAAATAGCAGTGGGACTGATAACGTTTTTAATATTCTCCTGTATTCTTAAGTGCAGCGAAATGATAACAGTATTAGGGATTGTAAAAAAAAACTGGGCAGGCAAGTAACCGGCCACCCGGCGCTTATATCAAGTCGCATTCATTTTTTTACTTAATAGACAGGCAAGGACGCCTATCCTACCCCGTGCGTGGTACGACGCCTGTCCCTACCCCGTAGTAGGTCGGGCGTCTCGCCCGACAGAGTCACCTTTTGAATGCGACTTCGTATTACTCGCCCTTTTACTTTTTTGTGATTATTTGCTATATTTTTCGTGGCATCCTACTTCATCGCATATGAAAAGGATTATAAATATGAACGAATTTACTTCGGATTTTTCTGCGGCAGAGACAATCTCTTTCGAAATGGGCCCATCAAGACCACCCAGTGAAGCTTATTCTTTGCTTATAAGGGTCACACGAGGGTGTCCCTGGCACAGATGCGAGTTCTGTTCCAGTCATCGGACAATGAAATTTGGGATCAGGCCGGTCGAAGAAATAAAGAGAGACATAAAGACAGCAAAGGAAATCAGCGAAAAGATAAAAGAAAGTTCATGGAGGCTGGGGTATGGGGATAGAGTTAAAGAGGTGGCAGCCTCAATCTATGGAGATCCCCCGAATGAAAGCTTTCGCAATGTAGCGCTATGGCTATATTCCGGCGGTAAAACTGCATTCTTGCAGGATGCTGATTCTCTTATAATGAAAACCCCGCAGTTGGTGGATGTGTTGAAATTCTTATGTGAAACATTTCCTGACCTGGCCAGAATTACTTCTTACTCCAGATCCAAAACCGCCGCCGGAAAGACGTTGGAGGAATTAAAAGAGCTTCATGATGCAGGCCTTTCCAGATT
>JAUWQS010000178.1 GCA_030610915.1 Pseudomonadota bacterium
GGTATCGATGCCCTCAAAGCGAACGGAGTTACTGCGGTGGTAGCCTCTGCGACTGCCGGTACGGCAATGGCGTGGTACGCAATTTTCAATGGCCTGGGTCGTATTGTCTGGGGAACAGTCTCAGATAAGATTGGGCGCAAGATTGCTATCTTCCTTATGTGCCTGTTCCAGGGAATCATAATGCTTCTCTTTTACAAAATGGGAGGGGTCGCTTCAATGCTGATCCTTGGAGCATGTATCATCGGTTTCAATTTCGGAGGCAACTTTGCCCTCTTCCCGGCGCTTACCGCCGATTACTTCGGCAATAAAAACGTGGGGCTTAACTATGGGTATATTTTTGTGGCTTACGGCTTCGCCGGCGTTATTGGTCCGCAAATCGCCGGATTCTTCAAGGATGCGGCAAAGGGGAGCTCTGATCCCTCAATATGGGTCACGCCTTTTATCATTGCCGGGGTTGCTTGCCTGTTAGGCGCGGCCATAACCCTGATATCAAAACCTCCCAGGAAAGCATAGATTCAAAATCAGGTAACCGTTCGCGGGTTCAGGGTTCAAGATTTAAAAGCTATGAACCCCGAACCCATAAAAGTATGAAAACCAAATTTCCAATTTCCAATTTCCAATTTCAACGTTCCGTGGCCCCGGAGGAGATGATCGGATGAATATAGGAGACCTGGTAATCATAGACAATCCGAAACATTCCTATCACGGTAAGAGAGGGAAAATTGTTGGGGTGAGGGGTAACAGAACTCCTGTAGACCCATGGTTTCTGGTATATGTCATTATGCGTGGAAGAAGTTTTCTGGTGCCAAAATCCATGCTGAAGATAGTCGAGGCAAGAACGGATAAAAATGAAATATTGATATGGCCTCTAAGCGGTGAAGTAATGAAAAAAGACACTAACTAGTGTCTGAACGAAAACCCCCTCTTTTTGTCATTTCGACCGTAGGGAGAAATCTTTTTCTGGTTCCCATGCTGGAGCATGGGAACCAGGCAATCCGCCAAAGGGCTTTGGCAGACTCGAAATAACAGCTTTGGTTAGTTTTCGTTCGGGCACTAACTACTCAGGCTGTAGGCTATTAGACTGAAGATCGTTAGACACTAACAGCACCTTAAGGACATTTCCTGCGTGGCACCTTCAGTCTAAACAACCTGAGCAGTTACAAAAACGTATTGAATCCATAATCATGGAAGGAGGCATAAGATGTATTTCGCAAAAGAAGTGTTGGATCAATCCGGCATACTAAGAAAGAAATGGGAGGATGAAGTTAGAAAAGGCCTGGAAAAAAGACCCGAGCAGAAGGAACGTTTCTCTACTGTGTCGGATCTGGAAATCGAGAGGATATACGGTCCCGAGGACATCAAAGATATGGATTTTGAGCGGGATATCTCTTACCCTGGTCAATTTCCTTACCTGCGTGGCAACCAGGTCACCGGATACCGTGGGAAATATTGGACTTTCAGGATGTTTTCCGGTATGGGCAGCGCAAAAGATACCAACGAACGGTGGCACCTGCTGCTGAAACAGGGACAGACAGGTCTTAGCACCGCCTTCGATTTTCCAACTCTCATGGGTTACGATACAGATGATCCTAATGCCCGTGGAGAGTGTGGTAAATGCGGGGTTGCAATCGATACCCTGGAAGACTTTATGCAGCTCGTTGATGAAATTCCGATGGACAGGATCACCACCTCCATGACCATCAATCCACCGGCGAGTGTGCTCTGGGCGATGTACTGCGCTGCGGCTGACATCAAGGGTGTGCCTCTTAACAAGATCGGAGGCACAATCCAGAATGACATGCTCAAAGAGTTCATTGCTCAGAAGACATTTATGTGTCCACCGAAAGCATCGGTGAAGCTGATAAGTGACACCGTTGAATTCGGCACAAAGTATGTCCCCAAGTGGAACACCGTCAGTATAAGTGGCTACCATATCAGGGAAGCCGGTTCAACCGCTGTTCAGGAACTGGCGTTCACCCTTCGTGACGGGATGGAATACGTTGAGGATGTCATAAAACGCAAAGGACTGGAGGTGGATGAGTTTGCACCCAGGCTCTCCTTCTTTTTCAACTCGCATATAGATTTTTTTGAAGAAATCTGTAAAATGCGCGCTGCCCGCAGGATATGGGCCAAGGCGATGCGCGACCGCTATAAAGCCAAGGATCCCAGATCGTGGTGGATGCGTTTCCATACCCAGACAGCGGGATGCTCGCTTACTGCTCAACAGCCTTACAACAATGTGGTGCGGACAGCCGTTGAAGCGCTTGCCGCCGTGCTTGGGGGAACCCAGTCACTCCATACCAATTCACTCGATGAGGTGCTGTGTCTGCCTTCGGATCACGCAGTAGAGATTGCATTGAGGACACAGCAGATCATAGCCGAGGAGACCGGCGCCGCCAACACAATCGACCCGCTGGCCGGATCATATTTCGTAGAATCTCTAACCAATCAAATGGAAGAACAGGCATGGGAATATATCCATAAGATTGATGACATGGGTGGCATGGTGGCCGCCATCGAGAAAGGATTCCCACAGATGGAGATCGCAGATGCCGCTTACAAGTATCAGAAACAGATCGACTCAGCCGAAAAGGTTATGGTCGGCGTCAATAAATATGTCACAGAGGAAGAACAGGAAATTCCCCTTTTGGAAATAGAAGATCGCATTGAAAAAGAGCAGATAGAACGATTGAGCGCTGTGCGGAGAAGGCGTGACAGCAAGGCGGTCAAAAGATCTCTTAGTGACATCAGAAACGCCTGCAAAAAAGAGGAAAATGTTATGCCTCACTGCATAGAAGCAGTCAAGAATCTGGTCAGTGTTCAGGAGATATGTGACGTCTATCGTGAAGTTTACGGTGAATATCGCGATCCGGCTATGTACTAAAAGTGAATGGTGAATATGGGAGGAAATTAGTATGGCAAAGAGAAAACTTCGCATAATGGTTGCCAAACCGGGGCTTGACGGACACGACCGTGGCGCCAGGATACTGGCAAGGTGTTTTCGTGATGCAGGATTTGAAGTGATTTACACAGGTTGTCATCAGACTCCGGAACAGATCGCCCTTGCTGCAATACAGGAAGACATTGATTGCGTGGGACTGAGCTGCCTCTCGGGCGCTCACCGCTATCTGTTTCCAGAGGTGGTGGAACTGCTAAGGAAAAAAGGCGCCGATGATATCACCGTGATCGGAGGAGGCATAATACCCAATCGGGATTTCCAGTTGCTCTACGATGCGGGTCTCAAAGAAATTTTCACTCCGGGTATCCCTCTCGACTCAATTGTGGAGTGGGTGAATAAAAATATAACTCCGAAAGGATAACACAATGGAAGTGACAAAGAAGGTGGTGAAGGGGGATATTCGTGCTGTATCCCGCCTGATAAGAGATATTGAAGACCATATTCCCGAGGCAAGATCGACAATAAAGCACATCTTTGAGCATACTGGTAAAGCTCACGTTGTGGGTTTTACCGGCTCGCCAGGAGCAGGGAAAAGCACCCTTATTGATGCTGTAATATCGCTATTTCGAAAAGCGGGAAAAACAATAGGCGTCCTCCTTGTAGATCCGACAAGCCCATATTCCGGTGGAGCTATTCTCGGTGACAGAGTCCGGATGCAGCGCCATACTGAGGATGCAGGTGTATTTGTCAGAAGTCTGGCCACGAGAGGCGCCCTTGGGGGGCTCTCAAAAGCGGTAGGCGACGCCATCCATGTGCTGGATGCCATGGGGAAAGATATTGTTATCGTTGAAACCGTCGGAACCGGCCAGCAGGAGGTAGAGATCATCAACCACGCTCATACGGTTGTTGTTGTTCTGGTTCCAGGTATGGGAGATGAAATTCAGGCCCTCAAAGCCGGTATACTGGAAATCGCCGATATATTTGTGCTTAATAAGGCAAACAGAGAGGGAACAGGAAAATTATACAGTGAGATAATGAACATGCTCAACATGGTTGGCTCATTCCCAGGTGGATGGCGTCCCCCTATAATCAAAGTCGAAAATGTGTTTGAACCAGCTTCAGCCGGAGAAAGCCTTGAAGAGTTATCCCATAAGATTGGTGAACATTACCGGAATCTTGTTGACAACGATCTTCTCGGAGACCGCATACGGCGTAAGGTTGTAGGTGAATTAAATGACGCCCTGAGGTCTGTTATCCTTGAACCGGTATTAGAAAAGCTTGTGAAAACCGGGGAACTGAACCGCATGGTGGACAGGTTGATAGAGAGAAGTTCCGATCCATACACTATTGCCGAAGAGGTGGCCCGGGAGCACCTGAATGGGAATATCTGATTTTGCGGATTTCCCGATTCAAGAGGAGAAAAATTCAGGGATGGATAAAAACAGAGAAGATATCCTGGCAAAATACAATAAAGGCCTGGTTATGGTTTTTACCGGAGACGGCAAGGGTAAGACCACCGCGGCGTTAGGGCAGGCCCTTCGGGCAATAGGACACGGCCTCAAGGTATACTTACTGCAATTCATGAAGGGCAGGAAATATGGGGAATTATTAGCTGTGGAAAAGTATCTGCCGGACCTGACCTTTCATCTGTCGGGTCTGGACAGCTTTGTAATGCGGGACGATCCGGCGCCGGTTGATATTGAACTGGCGAGGTCCGGGTTGAACCTTGCGAGACAGGTTATGGAGTCCAATGAATATGACATGGTGATATTGGACGAGGTCAATGTGGCCATAGACTTCAAGTTGATCTCTCTTGATGAAGTTGTGGAGATCATAAAAAATAAACCTTACAGCCTTCACCTGATACTGACCGGCAGATACGCTCCTCCCGAGATTATTGA
>JAUWQS010000260.1 GCA_030610915.1 Pseudomonadota bacterium
CTTCTTCACCTGTCAGCTTGTTTAACCATGAGTTCGCCAATTCCGGCATCGACATCTTGCTGTTTAGAGAGGTGTCGGAACGACTATCGAAAAAAAAGTAATCATCTATGGGAATTAACGGCAGAACCCCAAGCTGGGAAAGGCGGGAGTCCGGATCGACAAGGATGGTTTTCTCCGGTCGGCAGGAGTCCGTCTCCTGCTGAATGATCTTCAAAACCAGATGCCAGCTTGACAATCGTCCAAGCAACCCTCCTCTTCTCGAATAGGGAACTTTTCTTATTCTGACGCGTGGATTTCCTCCGTAAATCTCTTTTAGTCTGCCATCTCCGATAAGCAGGATTTCCGCCTCTGGAAAGATTCCGGCAAGCCGTTCAATGATTACGCTGGTGATGGCGACGTCCGCTCCGATGGTTACACGGGATAACAACAATATCTTATCGACCGATTCCCGGGGTGATAAAGAATTGTCATTGGCCCTTATCTTGTTGATCCGGTCGAGGATATCCTTAGGTGAATAAATTCCGAAATTTTTTAAACTCTGATCGATCTCTCCACCTGCCGGAAGACTGCGGCAATATGAAATTACCTGCGTCATTACTTTATTATAGGTTAATGTCTGTAGTTCCTCAAAATCGTCGCACAGACTCTCAATAATAATACCGAAGAGGGCCTGTGTCCCGGGATCGGTGAGCTTTGGATCTTCCGAAAATGTAGCCATCTCACAGAGTAGATCGATATACTCTTCCTCGTAACGACAGTCTTTCAGATAGTAATCTAAAAAAGAGTAGGCAATCTGACGCGATAGTCGTCTTATCGCCTCCTGGTTAGGAGTTTTCTTTATTAACGCAGTCCACTTTTTCCGGTAGAAAGAAGATTTCATATTTTGTATCCGTTCACCACAGAGAACGCAGAGACCGCAGAGATGACAAAACAGTTAAATAGGATTACAGAAGCGGTCATCAAAGCAGCAATGGCCGTCCATTCAATGTTCGAAGCTGAAAGCAAAGACAGTGGTAACATTTTAGCTGTTTGAAATCCCCTTTTAATAAAGAAAATGACATGATTTCATCTTCTGATACGAAAAACTTAAAATTAGAGCGAAACGATTTTAGCTCTTGGCTTACAAGAATAGTTTCTCTGCGCTCTCTGCGAGCTCTGCGGTGAACGCTTACCTGGATTTATATCATATTTATCCTGTTAATCCTGTCAAATATCTCGTGTTATCTTGTCAGTAGTTTTTCACTTCCCTGAAGCGCCTCTTCCGGCAAGATACCACGCATGCAATCATGATCATAGGGACAGCTCTTCTTATGACATGGAGAGCAGTCCAGTTCCCGCCGCAGGACGATCGTTTTTTCGAGATTTGAAGCCGTGTATCGAGGATCGATAGGTCCCATAAATACTACTGCCGGAACATCGAAGGCAACGGCGTAGTGCCGGGGGCCTGTATCGTTTGTGACGAGAAGCCGACATCTCTTAATCAGATGTTTCAAAAGGGCCAGATCAACCTTGTCAGGAAAGGTGTTGATGATTGGCGCTTTGCTGGTTTCAATAATGGATTTCGCTATCTCTCCCTCTCCGGGACCTGTAAATAATAATATCTTACACTCAAATCGTTTTGCGAACAATTCGGCCAGTGTGGCAAAATATTCGGCCGGCCAGCATTTGGAAGAGCCGAACTTTGCCCCCGGGTTCATCCCTATTACCATATCACCTGGTTCAATTCCATAACGATCAAGAAGCTGCTCCCCCTTTTTCTGTGTGGATTCAGAGATAAACAGAGAGGGTTTTATAACATCCTGAATATTTAAGTCTAACCAGCGGCATATCTCCATATAATAATCCACCATCGGGATGGGCAGAATTCGCCCCCTGCTCCGAACCGGTTTCGGGCCGCCGGTCAACAGAAGCGATCTTCCGCTTCTGCGATAGCCATATATCTTCTTTACCCCGCCAAGCCATACCGTTAAAGCTGAACGAATGGAATTTGGAAGCAATATGGCCATATCCGGACTTAGATCACGGATAGCCCGCGTCACCTCCCTGAATCCCATGGCGGTCTTGTCGTTACAGTCAATAATCCGGTCAAACCATGGACCATCCTCCACCACGTCCCGCACATAGCTTTTCATAAGTCCCGTTATTTCAGCCCTGGGATAGTTCTGCCGCAGACAATCCAGAACAGGCGTCGCCATAACAACATCACCTACCCAGTTGGGCAGACGAACTAAGAGTTTCTTTGGTTGCGTTTGCATGAGTACATTTTTCAAAATCTTCGGCAAGTGTATTCATTGCACCAAGTGACTTTTTTCAAGTTTCGCCTTTTTTATCTTTCAAAAGATGGCTGTTAACTGAGCTTACAATAGCCCGTATAAAACACTTGGGATGGATAAAAAACCTTTTCTGATACGAGCCGGCTGCTCTCCAATGGCAAAGATATTCCTCCGGCAAATGACTTCTCCATGCTATCTTGCTCAGGAGGAGATGCTCTTGTGCGTACACCCTGTTTTTAACCTTGGAAATGGCGGGGGGAAGCGATCTGGTCTCCTGGAAAAAGTAATCTATATGCCTTGTCCCCTGCTCAAGGATTCTCGTTTTCTGATCTCTTGCCCTGATTCCTGTGTGGCGCCTATATTTTGCCACTACTTTGTCCACGAAAAAAAACTTGTAACGCACTGCAATCAAAAAAAATAAATAACGGTCCCCCTGTACACAAAGGTCATCTTTAAACCCGCCTATCTCTTCCAATATTGATTTCCGCACAAGGTAGGTGCCGGTGCGTACAAAATTATCAAAAAACAGGTATGGCAAGATCGATCCGCTGTGATATTTCTTTGGTTTATTTTTGACTTCCTTGAGGCGGGAGTCGCATGTGAGCATTCTCCCGTAGCTCGCGCCCCAAATCGGGTCTCTTTTTTCTGCCTTGTATAGAGCAGAAAATAAGGTCTCTATCGCATCCGGTTCCAACACGTCATCTGAGTCCAGAAAAAGGACATAGTCTCCTCTACACAAACTTACACCCAGGTTTCTTGAAGCGCACTCTCCTTTGTTATGAGTTTGTCTACAGAGAACAATAGGGGTTTTCAATGCACTCAGAGCCTCATATGTACCATCATCCGATGCATCGTCAACTACTACAACTTCCTTCTTCGGATAAGTTTGGTTCAAGGCGCTCCCGATCGCTTCCATGACCAGTTCTTTCCTGTTATAAACCGGAATGATAATGCTGATTAACGGCAAGTCATTTTTTGCTTGCATTGTCAAATACCCACCCTTTCTTTTTCTGCCGCTTCCCGGTCTTTTGGATTACCTTGCGAGTTAGTTACCCTTTTTTGATGGGAACTCTTGTTTATCTTTCCGTAATTAGCGTGCCTGCGCTGTTTCTTTTGTGACTTCGTATCTTATCGGCAAAAGTCTTTCCAGATTCACATGTTTTGAGGCATCAATAATTTCAATGCCAACAACTCGCTCATTCTCTCCTATATCCAGGACAATATCTTCAGAGATTCGCCTGTTGATGACATCTTGCCTTCTATCGTCCAAGCGAATATAAAGTAAGTCTGTCTTATCATCATAACGAATGTTCATTTTATCCCTCCCATACCTGTAGGCTAAAGGTATCAGCTCAATAAATAGGGGCAAA
>JAUWQS010000467.1 GCA_030610915.1 Pseudomonadota bacterium
GGGGCAGAAGAATATTGCATCCCGCACCGCACAGGGTAGGCGTCTTCGCACCCAGGGGATAGTAGGACAGGCGTCCCGCCTGTCTATAAAAATGAATGCAACCTGGCATTAAAAGCAAGTTACTTTCCATTATAATGCCGACGTGTCGGCATAGCGGAGCTTTTTACGAGACTGTTAAAGGTATTGCCCAGATTCAATGTTTTCCCTTGTCAACCTCTTTTTTCGATGATAGTTTGTAGCTATTCAGGTTCAAATATCCGGCCTGCCTGTGCTGACACGGCAGACAGTAGTTCACGATTCAGGAGAGATGTCATGAGCATAATTAGTGCCTGAACGAAAACTATCCAAAGTTGTCATTTCGAGCGGAGCGAGAAATCTTATGGCGCTGAAAATACGTGAGTTTAAAGATTTCTCCCGGAGCCTGCCCTGAGCGTAAATACTAAGATTCCTCGCTTCGCTCGGAATGACAGAAGCGAAGGGGTCGGAATGACAAAAAGAGGGGTTTTCGTTCAGGCACTAGTGTCGTGTCATGCGTAAAATGTAATAGCTCAATAAATAGGGGCAACTGCTCGTAGATTCCCGCCTACGCGGGAATGACGAAATGAGGTAACTATCTGTCATTCCTGCGAAAGCAGGAATCCAGAAAGTTGCTATTCTAAGGTGTACCAAGGTATTTGCCCCTATTTATTGAGCTGATACCGTAAAATATCGTATCAGGCACTTGTCATTCCCACGAAGGTGGGAATCCAGTATTTCTGGCTGCTTCGGTGTTTCTGGATTCCCGCTTCCGCGGGAGTGACGGTTATCTTTGCGACATTACTATAGATGACAGGACACTAGTTAGGCGCTCAGGTTTAGTCGATGCCACCCTGCAAGAATAGCAGGGCTCTTTTGAGAGTATGCTGAAGGATAGGAGAGGTTTTATGCCCCTGCGAGTACTCCCTCGATCACTTGTTTCATCAGAGGTACTTGAGGACATGATTGCGCTGCTCCTCGAAAAGGAGGCCCTCCGGCGCCTTTTGAAGACACGTAATTTTGGAGATAGTGTGGTCGATGCAGACGAGGCAAGGCGTCTTTTTAACAGTGTCTCCCTGATCACCAGAGAGGTTCTGGATATTAGCGCCACCGATCAGCCAGATCCTGAGATTGTGCTTACCCATCGGCTCAGCCAGTTACCTCGCAAGACCTTTAAACTCTGTCTCCTATCTGTTCCCGTCAGCCTTTTCCTTCTTTACTGTACCCTTCAACAGCCGGACGGCGGCGGCGCCATCTGGGTGGTGCGGGCTTTTATCCTTTTTTTGTTATTTTTTCCGTTTATCATTCACCGGCGGCTACGGCTCAACATAGAGCATGAATGCGGCTATGTGAAGAACACGGAAGGTAAAGCAACTATCATTATAGACCAGCTTCCTGCCATCCAGTTCCAGTCTTACGTCTCCCATGAGTATGCCCATCATCTTTTTTTTCAACATCTTGACCAAAAAAGCGACAGGTGGATCAGGGAGGGATGGGCGCGCCTCGTTCAGTGGCAAGTGGCGGGGCGTTTGTATCGTCTGAAAGGCAACCCGGCCTATCTTTACCACGTCCTTATCCAGATTGTTGGCGAACTCAAGTTTGCCTGCCAGATAATAAGTATGGCTTTACACCGGAGGCTTCCCCTTAAGGTACGGTGGATCCGCACAGTCTACCATGCCAATCCGTTATTCAGATTTTTCACTGGAACACCCGGATTCAATATGACAAGCCTCGTAGATCACGCGGTAGGCACTGCCTTCTATTTTCTGATGGAACAGCGCAAAGGGCTAAAGGAAACACTCTGGGGGTCCACTTTATAGAGAAGACTCTGACGGGATAACAGGATATACAAGATTCTATTTTGATGAACTCGTAAAAAGCTCCGCTATGCCGACACGTCGGCATTGTAATGGAAAGTAACTTGCGTCTGTAGTAAATTCATTATTTTAGGCGAATATTGAACAATATTGATTACTTACAACACATTTGCAAATTTAAGTTACTTGGA
>JAUWQS010000345.1 GCA_030610915.1 Pseudomonadota bacterium
GTCCTACGCTTAAAGGCTGATGTTACCATCATCCCTCCAAGGACTCGCTATCCGGTGGCTGGCTTACCTTCCGGAATGGGATTCCCACCCATTTGATTACACGACCTTGCCCGGCCGCACTAGTATTATGTCCCTGGAATTCTGTCCCTGGAATTCTAAAATACTCTTTTGTCATTCTGAGCGATAGCGAAGAATCTGATATCATTGAGATTCTTCGTCGCTCCGCTCCTCAGAATGACACTGCGTGGACTTTTTACGATTTCATCAAACTTTACATCTGCCAACTTCATCTTTGGCTTTTCCGGCCGGTGACTTCAGCGTTCTGTGTGAAAATAATCACTTGCCTTGAGTCTCAATTAGGTATATTATTGAGACTCAATAGGAGGTGAAACTATGAAATTCTTAAGTGTCAGAGATTTAAAGACAAAATCTTCACAAATTTGGAAGGATTTACCGGAGCAAAAGGAAATGGTCGTGACAAGCAATGGTCGGCCCATCGCCCTTCTTTCATCTATTAATGAAAACAATCTTGAACAAGTTTTAACTGCTTTTAGACGCTCTCGAGCGACGAATTCCTTGGCATCAATTCAATACGATTCCATTCAAAAAGGGACTGATATAATATCCATGGATGAGATAAATGCTGAAATTGGAGTAATAAGGTCTAAGCGTAAAAAATGAAAATTGTATTGGACACAAATGTTCTTGTCTCTGGCCTGCTTACCCCTTTCGGCCAAAGCGGTGAAATTGTTCGGATGGTATTCTCAGGCGAACTTACAGTGTATATAGATGCCAGGATTTTAGCAGAATATAAGGATGTTCTTCACCGTCCAAAGTTTAAATTCAATAAGGACCATATTGGCATATTGCTTGATTTTATAAAGCAATACGGCCAGTTTGCTTCAAGTTCACCGCTTAAGAATCGTTTGCCGGATCCCGACGATGAACCATTCCTCGAAGTTGCCATCTCCGGAATGGTAAAATCCTTAGTCACGGGAAATAAAAAACATTATCCTTCTTCAGTTTTTAAGGGGATAAATATTTTTTCTCCCTCTGAATTTCTTGAATTTTATAGAAAACTGGATAAAGACACAGAACCAAGCGCTTAACTCAGACGGCTAACACCGAGGCGTTTTGGCAGGTATCGCAGTTATCATTATTTGAGGCTCTTCAGAGAATGTATTAACATAGAACTGTTACCCATTCAAAGTGGGAAGGAGCCCTTTAATAATAGTAAAGGCCTGACCCCATTCCCACCCATCGAGCTAAACCGAGGAGACACCTTATGAACATTCTGATGATGACCAATACGTTTACCCCGCACGTAGGCGGGGTGGCTCGTTCGCTTGAAGCCTTCACGGCCGAGTATTGCAAGCACGGCCACCGGGTGCTGGTCGTCGCTCCGGAGTTCGAAAACATGCCGGAGAACGAGGTGGACGTAATCCGCATCCCGGCCATTCAGAACTTCAACGGCAGTGATTTTTCGGTTGTGTTATCGACTCCGGGATACCTCACAGAGGCTATCAAGGAATTCGAACCCGACATCGTTCACTCCCATCATCCTTACCTGATCGGTGGAACGGCGCTACGGTTGGCTATCCCCCATAAGCTTCCGCTTGTTTTCACTCACCACACCATGTACGAACAATACACCCACTACGTTCCAGGCAATTCAGAAGCGCTCAAGCGGTTCGTTATCCAGCTTTCGACCCGCTACGCCAATCTCTGCAATCAGGTCTTTGCCCCGAGTGAAAGCGTCGCTTCGGTGCTCCGCCGGCGCGGGGTCGTTGCCCGGATCGATGTCGTTCCCACCGGGGTTCACCTGGAAAAATTCGCTCGAGGCAGCGGAACGGGCTTTCGGGCGGCCATGGATATCCCCGAAAATGCCTTTGTCGTCGGTTATGTGGGTCGGCTTGCCCCGGAAAAAAATCTTGAATTCCTGTCCAAAGCGATTACCGGATTTTTTAAGACCGAAAACAGGGCACATTTTCTAATTGTCGGCAGGGGTCCATCGGAAAGCGCAATCCGTGAGATTTTCTCCCGGGAAGGAATGGCCGATCGCCTTCACACCCCCGGTATCCTCAAGCATCCCCTGCTTGCGAGCGGTTATCGCGCAATGGATGTATTCGCATTTGCCTCAAAAAGTGAGACACAAGGCATGGTCTTGACCGAAGCCATGGCAACCGGGGTACCCGTGGTAGCCCTGGATGCACCAGGAGCTCGCGAGGTTGTGGTGGATCACCGCAACGGCAGACTTCTGCATTCAGAGACCATCGAGGAATTTTCATCGGCCTTGCAATGGGTTGCCGCGCTTTCTTCCGAACGAATGCAGCAACTCAAACAGGCTGCTGAGAATAGCGCCGAAGAATTTTCCATGGGACGCTCAGCAGATAAGGCCCTGACTCTTTACAAGAATCTGCTGGATAAGGAACTTTTTGATCGGCATAAAGAGTACAGCGCCTGGACCACTATTTTGCACAAGATCAAGACCGAGTGGAACGTCATAAAGAGTCTTGCCGGGGCGGCCGGGGCCGCATTGAACATTGATGTGTCGGAGGGCAAAAGGAAACCATGATCTACCGTTTCGAAGTGCTTCTACGAAAGGTACGCCGCTGGGTCAGCCGCAACGAGTGGATCATCCATTTCCTTTGCCTTCCGCACCCTTCTTCTCGATGCGCAGGTCGAACCGGCCAACCATTGCCCCAAAAAAACGTTTTTGGAGGAGATAGAGGAGATAGAGGGTCACATCTCAAATAATAAATGTTTAGTATTTAGACCAAAAAATTCTTAGGCCGAATAATTAGTATTTGAGATGTGACCCCCCCCTTCTAATTATCGCTATGTGGTATGTTGGACCCATCGGCAAGGGGAAATCGAAATAGAGGTGTATTATGTTGGCTCTCGTGAAAAAGCCCCGTATTGAGATATCTCTTCAAGGTGAGAGGGTTGATGAACTCATCGAATGGATTAG
>JAUWQS010000181.1 GCA_030610915.1 Pseudomonadota bacterium
TTTCAAGTAGTTAGCCTTCTATGGATTCCCGCCTGCGCGGGAATGACAGACTTTTTACGAAACCGTTAAAATTGATGAACTCGCAAAAAGTCCACATAGTGTCATTCTGAGGAGCCCTTCGCCTATGTCATTCTGAGGAGCCCTTCGCCTATGTCATTCTGAGGAGCGAAGCGACGAAGAATCTGTGGCTCAGGATAAACTCCGCGACGAAGAATCTCAATGATATCAGATTCTTCGCTACTGCTCAGAATGACAAAAGAGTATCTTCTCGACTTCCAAGTAACTTAAATTTGCAAATGTGTTATAAGTAACTCATATTACCTGACATTTACCCAAAAGCATAATTTTACTGAAAGCGCAAGTTACTTTCCATTATAATGCCGACGTGTCGGCATAGCGGAGCTTTTTACGAGACTGACAAAATTAATAATTTATGAGGACACCCTCATTGAAATTTTATTTTTGACTCTGTTTTTCCTAACTTCTTGTAATTTTATTACAATAGCAGATGAAAGTAAAGAAATATGGTATCAGCTCAATGAATAGCGGAAGGCATATGGCAAAAGCATGTAGCGGAAGGCTTCAGCCTTCCATGTGCTTCAGTCATACTGTGTTACGTGAATATGGAGACCTGAAGGTCTCCGCTACAGGGAGGGGCTGTGCAAAGCTCAAAGGAGTAACCTCTACGCCCAAACCCCGCTTCCGGAAGATGGAGGCGGCTACGTGTCTGGATTTACCCCTATTTATTGAACTGATACGTATTGAAGAACATCAGACGGATGAATCCCCCAAAACAGGTTCTCGCTCTCAGTACCGGTCAGATCGATGCCGCCTTTCTGCCCGAACAGTGGGCGACTATGGCAGAGAACAGCGGTCTGCGCATGCTGCTCACGAGCCGGGACATATGGCCCAATATGCAGGGAAGTGTCCTGGTGGTCAAAGAGGACTTACTGCGAGACCACCCTGAGCTGGTCAAAAGACTGGTAAATCTAACCGGAAAATCTACAAAGTGGATAAATCAGAATAAAGATAGCGCCTCAACGGTTGTAGCCAGACAATTATCCTGTGCCAAAAAGGAAGTTCTGCCGGCCAGGGCGGGCAGGCTGACCATGGGTTTAGAGATTACACCACAAATCATATCTCGATCCATGGAGAGGATGATCTTTACAACCGATATAGACCTGCGGGTGGTTCAGGATATGATCAACTATATTGCGCGGTTGGGATATATTAAAAAGGGCTTTGAAGCCAAAGAGATGCTCGACCTGAGATTTCTTCATGATAAATAGTGCCTGAACGAAAACCTCGTTCAGGCAAGGTTTCAAGTTTTTGGTTTTGAGTTTTGAGTTAAAAAAAGAAAGTAATATCAGCGAGTTGGGAATCTCTAAACAAAATTGAAAACCATATTTCAGTGTTTTCGTTCAGTCACCAAATAGCCTGTTGTTCCTCCTCACCCCCGGGGAGACAGAATTCCCTCCCTTGAAGGGCCAGGGTAGGGGTGAAAGACCCACGATATTTAACAGTATGTTATTATCTTCACGTAAAAAGGTTACACTCAATAGATTTAACCCGGTGTGGGGATTGCTGCCCATTATAATCTTTCTGGTTCTGTGGGAGGTTACGGCACGCCTTGGGATATTCCCCGGACATATCTTTTCCCCTCCTTTCTCCGGGGTGATGCGGGAGTTTTTCTCCCTGATAGCCGGCGGATTACTGGTGGAAAGCTTTTCCCTCAGTCTGTTTCGCGTCCTGATTGGTTTCTCAGCACATTGATCCGATTGCGTGTAGGAGGGCATATCCTCCTGGCGGAACAACCAACCGAGACAACAAAGGAACTGAATCTTCAGGCAGGAGATGAGGTGCATCTTATACTGAAGATGCCACGCATTAAGACTCTTTCCACCAGATTATAATCAGGCTAAGCGTTCACCGCAGAGAGCGCAGAGAAACTACGACTACGACTAAGGTTCTTTCTGCTTTTGCGTACTTATACTTAGTCCCTTAGTCGTGAAATTCATGCAAAAATGGCAAAAGAATTTAGGTAACCGTTCACAGGTTCAGGGTTCAACGTTCAGGGTTAAGGACAAAAAAGGGATTGAAGGCCCGAAATCCTCGCTAAAGATGCTCCTTTTCCCAAGTAATTGCCAGTTTGGTTCCAGATTTTGGATTAGGCCTGACGAAGCTGACGCTTTTCTCGTAAATTCGCATCCCAGATACAGTCTGGGAATGAGAATAAAACCCTGAACCCTGAACCTTTGAACCCGTGAACGCTTACAAATTCTCCAGTGAAACACAGGGTCAGGTCTGGCTGGGGCGGGAGGATTCGAACCTCCGTATGCAAGAACCAAAGTCTTGTGTCTTACCGCTTGACGACGCCCCAATCAAGAAACGGTTCACGGTTCACCGTTTTCGTAACTATTCAGCCACAGATTCACACAGATGAACACAGATAGGTTTAAATACAAAAAAATCTCGTGGCTACGTGAGTAGTTAAAAACAATCAATAGTCGTAACCGTTCACGGTTGCCGGTTCACAGTACACAGTTTTTTCAATGAACTATGTGCAACGATTGAAGCATTTTGGATATTGATTTCAACTCTTGAATTAATTCTTTCGCATTTAAATCAGAAAATATATCAACCTCTCGTAACCGTTCACAGTTTTTTCCAACCGTGAACCGGTAACTGTAAACCGTGAACGGTTACCAATAGTCAACTGTAACTACTCAGGTTGTCAGGTTCACGGTTCAGTGGTTAAAAAACAATCAGCCTTGAACCCTTTCTTGTTTCCGGCAGTGTCCGGATTAGGGCAGGGGAGGTTTTAATCGCCCGATGTGGGCGATCAGAGTCGCCCATACCCGAACTTATTGAGATATTACTTCAAAATGTTCAATTTCCATCGCTCGGAAACCGTGAACCGTGAACCCTTGAACCATGAACCTGAGTAGTTACAGTCAACTGATCGAGCGTGCCCTGAATACGGACCACTTTCCCTCTGCCCTTAGTTTTTCTTCCGCATCTAACGCGCTTTTTTCATCCGCAAAAATCCCGAAGACCGTCGGCCCACTTCCTGACATCAGAGAACCGAGGGCGCCTTGTGCTATTAATAGTTGTTTTAGCTTTTGAAGGATAGGATGCAACTTTATAGTTACTCTTTCCAAGTCGTTGTGTAACGCTCTTATAACATTATCTACGGTACAAAACCTTGGAACTGTAAACTTTTTTTCTCTGATTGTCAATCTTAAATTGAGATCCTCATAAATCATTTTTGTTGAAACCTCGAAAAGCGGGTTTATCAGGACGAACCACAACTGAGGAATATTTTCTGCGACCCGAAGACGATCGCCGATACCGAAGGCCCAGGCTGTTTTACCAAGAACAAAGAAGGGGACATCAGCCCCAAGCCTTGCCCCTATTTCCATCAGATCCTGAGCGCTGTAATTAAATTCCATCAGATCATTTAGTGTCATCAGGGTCGTTGCGGCATTTGAGCTCCCGCCGCCTAATCCTGCTGCTATCGGTATCCCCTTTTTGATTGTGATTTCCACACCTGCAGAGTAGGATGCATGTGACAAAAGGGACTTCGCAGCCTTATAGACGATATTGCCCTCGTTTTCCGGAAGTGTTGAGCCGGGACATTTCACCACGATTCCTTCGTCCCTTGGGGAAAACTCCATTTCGTCATAGAGGCTTATCCTCTGCATCAGGGTAGCTATATCGTGATAGCCGTCTTGTCTCTTCCCAAGTACCCTCAGGTAAAGATTTACCTTTGCCGGCGACCTCCTTGTTATCATCTACTCTCCTTTTTCTTTTACATATCTCATCCTCAATTCGAAAAGAAGTCCGTCCAATAATTCCTTTTCTCCATCATCAAGGTTACCCTCTGTTTTTTCTTTGAGCATGTTCAGGATATCTATGGTCTGTTTTGCGGCAGCAATATCTCTTTTTGTTTCTTTGGATACCGGGTCGGGAAAATCACCAAAGTGATACATTGCCGAAGTGCTCAAAGAAAGCAAAAAGCTGGGAAAATTAATCTCCGGCAAAGGGGCTTTTTCTTCAGCCTCTCTTTTTGGAGGTTGCTCTTCCTCAACTGTTTTCTTCTCTTCCACTTTTCCTGGTTCCGTCGGCCGAACTTCTCCCGATTTATCGAACATCCGTTTATCCTTAATTACGAACCCCTTTTCTTCCGGATCTTTTTCCATATTCCTCTCCTTTCGTAAATATAGAACTTCATTTCGATAAAGTTTACAAAAGTAAATAAAAGCTTGTCAAGCCATTCTGTCTTATTAGGTTGTTTAGGTAGAAGGCTGAAGGCTGTTAGGAAAAACCTTCTACCTCTTGACGATGTCTGTAAAGGGTCGTTTCTCCCATCTGTTCGTGCCAACGCTGAAATAAATTGACTTTAAAACAAAAAAAAGTTAGCCAGATCATGATTAAATCTTTAGCAGCCGTTCACTCTTTAAATTAAACAGGCGAGGTGGAGTATGTTTCTAAAACAGTTGCAAGTTGGTCCTATGGCGGTTTTTGCCTACATTATTGGTGACACCAAAGCTGGAGAAGGAGTGGTCGTTGATCCGGCGGCAAATACCGATGCCATTATCTCCGAAGCAGAAAAAAACGGTATAAAAATCAAATACATCATTAATACCCACGGCCATGTGGACCATACATCCGGAAATGCCGGCATGA
>JAUWQS010000102.1 GCA_030610915.1 Pseudomonadota bacterium
ACCTGAGGGCCTGAATAGTTACGATTTCTCCATTCATAATCAATGAACTGCACTATCCATCAGAGATGAAATTGGCTCTATCGTTAGTTTGAAACCAAGGGAATTCAATATAATATCCAATGTTTTTAATCTTGGATTGCCGCTCTTCGACAAGGTTCTGTATAAACTTTGCCGATTCAGTTCTGTCTTTTTTGCGAGTTCGGTTATACCTCCTTGAGCATCTGCAACTGTTCTAATAGCAATAAGAAAAGCTTCAATATTTCCATCCTTTTCATATTCGTCAAGGGACGCTTTGAGATATTCCGATGCCTCATTAGGGTCCTGCATTGCTTCTTTAACAAAATTTCTGTAATTTCTCATGACATCCTCCTGCCAATATATTCATTCCAGTATTTTTTTGCTTTTTTAACATCCTTTGTTTGTGTTGATTTATCCCCGCCACAAAGTAACAAAATAATGGTATTGTCAATTTCACCATAATAGATTCGGTAACCTGGCCCAAAATGGAGTCTGAATTCAGAAACTCCCTCGCCGATAAACTTACAATCACCTAAATTACCGGTTTCCACCCTGTCAAGCTTTGCAAATACTCTGGCCCGTGTTGAAATAGATACTGTTTTTATCCATTTTGCAAATGGCTCATTACCGTTATTGTCTTGGAATATTTTGATTTTCTTTCTTGTTACTTCCATAACTAACTGTCGCTTCTATGCGACAAAATGTCAATAATAAATTTGGCTTGTATTTTCGGGTAGGGAAATTCCGGGAACAACATACCTGTTTTCAGAAAAAAGAAGGCAATAATATGTGTGCGGTCCACCGATTTCTGCGTCGAGCTTTGATCCCACTTTCTACTCTAATCTTAATCCGTGGCTAAAGTGAATGACCCAGAAAGAAGATTCTTTTGAGATAAATGCAATGCTAACAAACTTTGATAACCTTCATTAGTTTTTTCTCGCATGAATCTTTTGCCTCCTTTTCCATCTGGATAGGCTATTCCTGCAATATTTATCACCTCATATTCCTTATAAGCCCAACCAGCACTTAGTTTTGTATTCGATATCTTATCAATATCATTTAAGACAAATCCTATGCAAAAGTTTATTGCCCTTAAGATTTTCATCAAATGTTCTTTGCTATCAAACAGACCAGGGCCATATAAAGTAACTCCTTGGTCGGAAAGAAAATATGTGGAAGAAACATTGGCGTGACTTTTTACTGACAAAGCGGCATAAATATCATCTCTTTGTTTTTTATCTGAATCGCTTTTTGAGATTTGCTTTCGAACCCAAGATGGACTCCCTAATTGATGCTGGTATTTTTTTGCAGCTGTCTCCCTCTGATTTTCTTGACTTTTGATTGCGTACAAGTGATTAGGATGAGGAATTAAAGTCAACCACTCATGTGCCAAATAATTTTTCTTTTCAAACAGGATAGATAACCAGCCAGATTCAAGGCCAACGCGGATAGAATTATATGAGTCAACATAAAACCCATTTTGAGCTAAGACTATGCTTGATGAAAATGAATTGAATGACTTAGTATAAAGCATAAACCTTGCAAGATTAAGGATGGATGAGTAAGGTTTAATTGATAGAATAAACTCCTTGTATTTTCCTAATAGAGAATTGAGATCATTGTTTAAATCAACAATTGCTTTGTCGAATTTGTTTTCCATCTCTCCCTCTTAGAAGAAGCGTTAAATTCTTGGAGCGAAATGACCATTATGAAAACTGATTAATTCCTTTTCTGCGTCATCATAGATTTCATCGATGTCTTTCTGAATGCGGATCGTGTGCTCAAGGGCCGTTGCTACCCTACAGTAATGTTTGATGTCATCCAGAGACAAGACCCTGCCTTTTCTGTCTTTCAGCCATTTATCGCAAACCTGATAGCCGCCGATCCGGTATTGCCAGACTTTTTCTTCCAATCCCTCAAAATACTGATCGTTGTTGATGTAAACTCGCTCGACCTCTTTGTCATACTTGATTTTGTCAACCCTCTTGTCTCCTGTTCCCTGGAATTTTACAACCGGGGAATCAAGCTCAGGTAACTGCATAAGATGCAGATCAGCAAGACGCTTGCCGTATTCGGCCAATTTTCTGAAAAGGCGTTTGTCTTTCGTAAAGGGGGCCCGTGGAAAGTCCGTTTTCAGAAATTCTGAGTATTTCGCGCGGTAAGTATTAGAGTAGAAAACAGCGTATATGTAGTAGAAAATATCTTCGGGACTCGGTTTTGCTTTGTAGGCTTCGGATAAAGCGGAGGATATCTTTTCGCTGATATTGGGCGTTCTTTCTTTTGACTCTTTTAGATGACTGAAAAGGTCATTTTGGTCGGGGTCGGGGTCGGGGTAGAGGTAGAGTGGGAATAAATATCCACTTCCATATTTGCCGGCTGTACCTGTCAGATTGAATTCAATAATCTTATCTGTCACGAAGATATGCCTAAACTCATTGTGAGTTTGCCTTGAAGTTACTATACCCAGATTCTCCCGCATCATATGCCGCAAAACATTCCTGCGGGACCTTTCAACCAGCACATCATGATAAAAAATCCATTGAATATCAAAGGGCCTGTATAAAATCTGAGCAAATGAATTTTCCCAGTCCTCGTCATGTCTTACCTTTTCCCTTGCTGTCTTTAGCTTCCAGCCGGATTTGTCCTTAAGTTTATACGGTTCACCTATCAGATCATCCGGTATTCTTTCATCGCAAAACATCCTGATGCGCCGCTTGAGGGCTTCTTTGTCTGTATCAATAACAAATTTATCTCTTGCCGTAACAATCCCCACACTATTCACCGGAAAGATTTCCGTTATCTTCGGCGATTTTTCATACAATTCCAGCAGTCTTTCATCTCTCGGAACAAAAAGATAAAATTCTGATTTAGGAGTTATTTCCTGCCATTTAGTTGTCTCAATATCATTATCGATAAGCCAGTCGTATTTTGCCTTTCTCAGTCCCCATAGTTCGGAATGGAAAATCTTTGTACCTTTACTTGTGTCTTTTTTCTTGATGAATAACGCAATGGCCGTGCCCTGGCGGATGTCAAACACGTTTTCATCTTTGGAGCCGTCCGGGCACTTTTCCTTTTTCAGACTGTTGCCATGAAGGTCAAGCAGATAGATTTCATCAAAACTGTTCATCAGCGACCGGCGCATCCCTCTGAAAGTAGGATTATCCAGATAACTGTGATTGGTGATAAATCCCAGGACTCCTTCGCTGGCCTGATCTATTTTCCATTGGCCAAAACGAATAAATTTAACATAATCATCCTGAAGCCATTTCGGATTCTTTTCATTAAGCAATTGTCCATCTATTACCTTATAATATTCTATTAGTTCCCCTATCCAGGTTTTCTGTTTTTTGGTTATATTTCGTTTTGCCTTTTTGGTTTGTGGTTCGAGTTTATATGAATCGCCGTCCTTTAGAATTTGATAACTAAAGGTATACCTGGCTCCTTTCTCTATTGTAGCTTCTTTCTCACTTCTGTTTGCTGAATGGCCCGAATAGGGAGGATTCCCCATTATTGCAAGAATAGGCTGCTCCTTTTTCACCTTCCCCGCCAGATGTGATTCTTCGGAAAGTGAAGCCATGCCGGGGAGATTTGTCTGTTCAAGATTCTCGATCTCCAGTGTATTCGTCAGATAGAGTTTGAACCTGTCATCCTTTTTCAGACGGTAGCCCAGTTCTTCAAGGAGAAAGGACATCTTCAAATGGCCGACGGCATAGGGCGCCATCATCAATTCGAAGGCGTAAAAGTTTTTGAGGATATGTTCCTTGATAAAACCTTCCTTACCGCCTTCGCCGTATTTTGACGTAAATTCATCGACCGCCAGTTTAGCTGCCTCCGCCAGAAAAGTAAGTGTGCCGGATGCCGGGTCTAACACCGTCACGGAATCGCTTGCCAGGCCGTCAACTCTACCGAAACGCTCCTTCAAGATGTAATGAAGGGAACGCACAATGTAGGAGACAACCGGTTCAGGCGTATAATACACCCCCCGTCTTTCGCGGGTTTTGGGATCATATTCGGCAAGAAATGTCTCATAAAAATGAACGACCGGGTCTTTTCCTTTGCCTTCCCTGAAGTAGTCCTGAAGCAGTTTGTTCACATCCGCCACGAATAACACCTCGGCGATGTCATCAATAATCCATTCCATTTGAACAGGAACGTCTTCAAGCGAAATAAACCGGAAGACATCTCTTAATATTCCGATGGTGCGGGGGATGTTATCATAGGCGAGTTTTCTGTTAAAACCGTTTTTTGAGCGCATGCGGGCGGCAAACAGGCCGTAGGTGATCGTCTGGGAATAGAGATCGGCAAATTCCTCCTTTGAAAGACCGCTGATTAGAAATTGCCTGAACGCTTCATAAAATCCAAGAATAAAACCCTTGCCGGTTCTTTCTTCCTCCGCCAGCTCCTCGGCAATTACCTCGTCTTTCAAAAAGCTCGTGCGTTTGGCCAGCTCTATTGCCAGATCTTTTGCGTTGTAAACTTTAGGCAGGGAGAATGAATAAAACTCTTCAATCAGCTTAAGAAAATCAGGTTCTTTCTCAACAGGCGGAATTGTTTTGAGCCGATGCACGATAAAAGGTCTTGCTATTGATGCCTTATTGACCAGTATGCCGTTACGATAAAGCCGGAACTCGAAAAAATTGGTTAGTATCAGATTTGGGAAGGTGTTCCTGTACCGTTTTAACTGTTCTGTATCTTCTATTGAATCCAGATTCTCAACAGTCGGCGCCTTGGCTTCAATATATCCTACAATGTGCTGCCTGCCGTCCCATATCCTAAAATCAGGATTGCCCGCCTCGGTGGTTTTTGGAAGCGTTGTGATGTGAATTTTGCCCTTGCCGAAAGATTCGGCCAGTTTATTCATCAGCGCTGCAAGGGTTGCATAATAGCTTTCTTCTCTCGCATCACCCTGATCTGTAATTTTAAATATGTTTTTAAGATATGATTTCAGCATTGAGGTTGCCTTAGCTTAACATGTTGTTATCATTTATCATTTCATCAAATATATTTTTTAGACCTCTGAAATTAGCATGCACTCTACTATCTGCAAGAAACTTTCCTTTTTCTTTTCTGATAATAGGCAATATTGACGGCTTCGCAAAAAGTCAAAAACTCGCTAATCTGTCATTCCCGCGAAAGCGGGAATCCAGTAATTATACGCAGTTATAGATTCCCGATCAGGTCGGGAATGACAAAACGATAAAAAATCCGACTTTTTACGAATGCGTCAATCTTACATTTGTTCATATTTGTCTAAATAGCCCCGGGGGAGATAAGATCTTCCACCGAAGACGTCTGTAAGGAACCATTGAAACGGAAGGTGTCAAGGACAGGATATCCGGCGAGTGTCTCTATGAAATAATGGGATTTGAATAGGAAATCAGTCGAAGGGGGTTATAAACAATCATTGACAAAGTCCTTTGATATGCTGATAATCAAGCGTGTTTTAACATAATTGACGTAGAACTGCAGGAGGCCGCACAGAATATAACCGGAGGGAGCATTATCCGATCCACAAGATTTGACAATGACTTGAAATCAATTTCTCAGTCAAACCATTCAAATGGACCAAATCGTTCCGCCCGATAATTCAACCAAAGATGATTTCACTGCAAAACATATCGAAACAGTACAGCGGAAAATATCTCTTCAGGGATATTTCTCTCCATATAGAAGGCGGAGACAGAATTGCCTTCGTGGGTCGGAACGGAACAGGCAAATCCACGCTGATGAAGATAATCCTGGGGGAAGTCGAAGCAGATTCGGGAAAAATCATCCAATCCAGATTTAACAGCGTAGGTTATCTTCCACAGAACAGCGTGTATCACACGGGTCGAACCCTTTTAGAAGAAGCGGCAACTGCCTTTGATGACCTGAACCGCCTCCATGAAAGAATCAGAGAAATAGGCGACGAAATTTCGGGCATCACCTCTATAGAGGAGGGCAACTCTCCGAAATCGCAGGAACTCATTGATGAGATGGGACAGGCTCAGAGTATCCTGGAACACCGGGAGGGATACAACATAGAGATAAGGGTGAAGCAGATCCTTTCAGGTCTCGGATTTAATGAAAAGGACATGTCCCGAATGACAGAGGAGTTCAGCGGCGGCTGGCAGATGAGAATAGCCCTCGCCAAGCTGCTCCTCAGGGAACCGACCATCCTGCTTCTTGACGAGCCCACCAATCATCTTGATATGGAATCTTTGGAATGGGTTGAAGGCTATCTGAAATCGTACAGGAGTTC
>JAUWQS010000150.1 GCA_030610915.1 Pseudomonadota bacterium
TCGTAACTAGTGCCTGAACGAAAACCCCTCTTTTTGTCATTTCGACCGAAGGGAGAAATCTTTAAAGTCACGTATTTTCAGTAGCATAAGATTTCTCGCTCCGCTCGAAATGACAGCTTCGGATAGTTTTCGTTCAGGCACTAACTACACACTCAAGTTTTTTGATGGAATGCCGATAATACTATTAAAGGTTGTTTAGGCTGAAGGCTATCAGGCTGTAGGCGCTCATGGTTGAACAACCTGAAAGGAAGGAGGAAGTGACCATGCCTATCTCGGTTGGCGGTCTCATATCAGGTCTTGATACCAACGGTATGATTGACCAGCTTTTGAACCTGCAGCAGCGGCCTATTGTGAACCTGCAGCAGCGGGAAGCCGCTTATCAGGTGCAATTGTCGGCCTATGGCAGCTTGCAGAGTACGTTGAGCAGCCTCAAATCCGCCATGGAGAATCTGGATTCCATGAGCGATCTCACCAGTTTTTCGGCTGTCTCCGGCGACACAGACCTTTTTACTGTATCTGCCGGCGATACCGTAGCGTCGGGTTCATACGACATTACCATAACGCAGATGGCCGAGGTTCACAAACTGAGAAGCTGCGGCTTTTCAGATGGGGGACTCGTGGGTGAGGGAACAATTCACCTTAGTGTCGGAAGCGGCAGCGCTGTGGATATCGCTGTCTCCGCCACCGACACCATCGACGACGTGGCCGAGGCCATAAATGGTGCCAAAGCCGGGGTCCGGGCAGCGATTATCTTTGACGGCACGGACTCTTTCCTGACCCTCTCCGGCGAGGATACCGGAGCGGCAAACAAAATCAGTCTCACAGTAACCGACGCAGATGGCGAGAACAAGGATGTTAATAATCTTTCCCGATTGTTTTATGAAGACGGAGATGAGGAAAACCAAATGGTTGAGAGCCTGCCCGCCGCAGATTCAATCATCGCTGTCGATGGCGTAGCCGATATTCACAGGGATACCAACGTCATAGACGATGTTATCAGCGGCGTGACCATTACACTTCAATCAGCCCCTGCCGCCCCTGACAACAACGAGGCGACTCTAACGGTAAGCAGGGACATGGCCGCAGTCGCCTCCAAAATCAACTCTTTTGTCAGCGCATACAACGAGGCGCTTGACTTTTTTGACACCTATCAGAGCTATAATCCGGATGCCGAAACCGCAGGCGTCCTGTTGGGTGACAACGCCACAAACAGTATACGCAATCGTCTCGATCGCCTGGTTACAGGCACGGTTGCAGGCGTTGAATCATTCTCACGATTAGCCGGTCTTGGCATTGCTCTGAATGACGAAGGACACATGGAGGTCGATTCTTCAACCCTCAATAGCGCTCTTGATGATCATTTTGACGATGTGGGCCGGTTTTTCACCCAGACTACAGAGGGTTCCGAAGGTCTTGCCGTGCGCATGGTGGATACCCTGTGTGCGATACTCGATTTCAGAGATGGAACCCTCGCTGCGAGGACGAATGGGATACAAGATAGTATAGACAATATTCAGGACCATGTTGAACGTGTAGAGATGCGTATTTCATCATGGGAGACGCGCACAAGGGCCCGGTTCCAGGCGCTGGAAGTTCTTCTGGGCCAGTACCAGACTACCGGCGACTATTTGAACCAGCAGATCACGGGCATGCAGAACCTGGGCAGGTATATATCAAGCCGTGGTTAGCGCTAAGAGGTAGTTTCGAGTTACGGGTATTCGCTCAATAAATAGGGGCAGTGAAACGAAAAAGGGCTTCACCGCAGAGCCGCAAAGGACGCAGAGTAAAAAAATTCTTTACAGTTAAAAGAATGGCAAGGGAAAACCGGTTTGTTTTCTGCTGAATACATTTTAATTAAGGTCAGAAAAAAAAGAAATATCCTCTGCGTCCTCCGCGTCTTTGCGGTGAAAATATGTGATTGCAAAGATTCATTACCCCTGTTTATTGAGCTATTACGTTCCGGGGTTCACTGTTCAACGGTTGAAGGAAGATAATCGAGTGATATCTCAATAAATTTGGGTATGGGCAACTTTAATCACCCATATCAGGAGGTTACAATCTTCCCTCCCCTAATTTATTGAGAGGTTACAGCATTAATTTGATTGGAACTCTTTTAACCGTGAACTGTGAACCTTGAACCTGACAACCTGAGTAGTTATGAGAGATTTACACAAAAAACTTGACAGTGTCAGATTGCGATGGTAGCAATAATTAAGAAAATTACAATAAGGAGGTTTTATTATGAAAGCAGGTGTCATTTTTACCGGAACAGGTCCAATTCTTATTTTAACCTCTTATGATTCCTTAACCCACCCTGAACTTGCAAAGAAATTAGCTGCCAAGAGAATAAAGAAATTTGTTGCCAGTGAGGTTTCAGTGGATAAAGTCAAAGAAAAGTACCAGGAGACCTTTAATGTCATCATGGAAGATCTCAAACAGACAGATGACTTGAGGGTTCTTGACTTCGATGGTCACACCATTTTTCTCAATTTTTCCTTCAAGGAAATGGGGAAGCCCATTTTTTACGAACCATAAGTAAGACGCCAGTATGGCTACAATAAACACCATCCAGCCAGCGTCAGTCCCGAAAATTGGCAGTATCCGAAATGTCGTGACGCAGGTTCACGGAGATAGGGCTGTTTCAGTGTCTGTCGTAAAATAAGTTGTACAATTAGGCGCTCAGCTTCAGGTTGGGTTTAGTTGATGTTGATACTCTCCCGCAAAACTACGGGGATACATCTGTGTTGCTGGTGTGGTGTAACTGCGTGTGCCACACAGTGTTTTTTAACAGGTCAAGGAGGAATATCATTATGGGCAAGGTGACCTTAATTAGAGAAGATAAAATTGCTGTATTGACTATTAACAGACCCGATGTCAAGAATGCTCTTGATCTGGATACTTATGAAGAGTTTGGGGAAGCGGTTGAAGAGATAAAACGTGATTCAGATATCAGAGTTGCGGTTATTACCGGAGCAGGGGATTCCTTTTGTGCCGGTCTTGACCTGAAGTTTGCGGCAAAGATAAAGAGTATGAGCGCAATGGAGGTGGTAAGCCTTATTAAACGACTCCAGGGAATATTTGCCTTTGAAAATGTGGGGAAGCCTGTAATCTCAGCTATCAAAGGATATACTCTGGGAAATGGCTGTGATATTGCCCTTGCATCTGACTTTGTGATAGCGGCGGAAGACGCGAAAATCGGCATGATTTATACGAACCTGGGATTGATTCCGGACATGGGAGGGACATTCAGACTTCCACGGCTTGTAGGCCTGGCCATGGCCAAAGAGCTCATCCTCACAGGAGAGCAGATTAGCGCCAGGCGGGCCCTGGAGATAGGTATGATCAATAAGGTGGTCCCAACGGAGAAATTGATGGATGAGACAATGAAGTTCGCCGGCAAACTTGCCGGCAGATCCCCGATAGCCTTGGCCATGGCAAAAGCGGCCATCAACAAAGGTCTTGGGGTGGACCTAAGCGCCGCACAGGATTTTGAGGCATATATACAGAACGTCTGTTTGCAAAGCGATGATGTTACGGAGGCAATAAGCGCTTTCTTAGAGAAAAGGAAGCCCAATTTTTAGGTTCACGGTTCAGGGTTCAAAGGTTCAAAGGTTTTAACCTCTGAACCCTGAACCCTTTTAACTGTTTTGTCATCTCTGCGGTCTCAGTGCTCTTTGCGGTGAATGTTTACCCTATTTTCTCCAGAACTCCGGGATCAGAAGAACAATAACGGTATAAATCTCAAGCCTTCCCACCAGCATGCAGAAAGAAAGAATCCACTTCCCACAGTAAGGTATCTCTGCATAAGTTGAAGCAGGACCCACCATCCCGAATCCCGGTCCGACATTACCGATGGTTGCGGCAACCGAGGAAAAGGCCGTCATCATATCCAGCCCAAGCAGAGACATTATAAGAGTGGCGACAACTGTTACCGAAAGGTAGAGGATGAAAAACCCCCAGATGCTTCCCATTATTTCCGCCGATACGATTTCTTTTCCAAGCTTAACAGTGGTCACCGCATGTGGATGCACAAGCCTGTAAAGTTCTTTGTAGCCATGTTTTATTATCAGGAGCACCCTGACGCACTTTAAACCTCCAGCGGTAGAACCCGCCGACGCCCCCACAAACATTAATAGAAGTAGTATAATCTTGGAGAGCGCCGGCCAGTTCGCGAAGTTGTCCGTTGTATAACCTGTTGAGGTAATGATGGAAGCCACCTGGAAGGAAGCAATGCGAAAAGACTTTATCGTGTCATTAAAGAAATTCAGACGCAGGTTGATGGTTATTAGAACCATTCCAACAAGCGCAACCGCAAGAAAGAAACGAAGTTCACTGTTCTTAAGGAATGTCTTGAGGTTTCCTGTCATGATGCTGTAGTGAAGGGAAAAATTAATCCCGGCTATCAGCATGAATATGGTGATTACTGCATCTATGTAGGCGCTGTGGAAGTGGGCAATACTTGAGTCACTTGTGGAAAAACCGCCTGTGGCCATCGTTGTAAAGGTATGGCAGAGAGAATCAAAAACGCTCATACCTCCGAAAAGGAGAAGGATAAACTCGACTGTTGAAATAATAACATAAACGCCCCAGAGAACCCTGGCCGTTTCTGCTATGCGCGGCTTGAGCTTGTCCTTTACCGGACCGGGAAGCTCTGCTTTGTACAACTGCATTCCTCCCACCCCGAGGATCGGAAGGATGGCGATCGACAGCACAATGATACCCATCCCCCCTAACCACTGGGTGAGGGAACGCCATAAGAGAATACCGTGTGGGATGCCTGCTATATTTGTGATGACAGTTGCTCCGGTGGTTGTAAACCCGGACATGGATTCGAAGAATGCATCAACAAATGTGGGCAAGGCCCCATATAAAAGATAGGGAAGAGACCCGAATGCAGCGGCAAGTATCCACCCGGCGGTTACAATTACAAAGCCTTCCTTGTGGGTTAAAGATATTTGTTCCTCACGAGGTTTGGGAAAAAAGTAAAAAAGTGCGCCCGTTGTGGAAGTTATCAGCAGGGATAAGACGAGGGCATTGATATCTCCTTCTCCAAAGTAAATAGAGCAACCTACGGGAAGGAGCATTGTTAGACCCAGGAAAAAGAGGAATGCCCCCAGGATGTGGAAAATGTGTTTTACATTCATCGTAACTACTCACGTAGTCAGGCTGAAGCTGTTTAGGCTGAAGGCTGAAGGTACCCGAAAAACACAATTGCGGCGCT
>JAUWQS010000330.1 GCA_030610915.1 Pseudomonadota bacterium
AACACTTTCTTCTGGAAAATTAAAGGAGGAAGTGCGATGAAAAAGAAGTACCATTTTACGCAAAAGCAGAAGCTGGATATCTTGGAAAGCGCAAAGGAAATTGGGATAAAGGAAGCCGGCAATTTAGCTGGGATTCATTACACGCCGGTATATCAATGGCAGCGCGAATTAGCAGTTTTGGGAGAGGAGGCATTTTTAGCATACCTGCCAAAATCCCGTGGCAGTGGAATCAAAAAGGTCACCGAAGAACAGGAGAAGGGAGTTCTTGAGACTTGGGAGCGCTATCCGGGATTTGGACCAAGCCAGGTACGAAATCAATTAAGGAGACAAGGGATAACGATTTCTACCCGGACAGTTCAAAGGATAATGGAGGCTAATGGTTACCTCGGTATTCGCAAAAAGCGTGACAAGGAAGAAAGCCTGCGTTTTGAAGCAAGTCGACCGCTTTCACTGGTTCAAATCGATATCCTGGAGTTTTTCATTCATAAGCAGAAGGTATACCTTCTTTTGCTCCTCGATGATTTTTCACGTTTTATTCTTGGATTTCGTCTATCTACAGAGACCTCCATCGATATGGTTATTGGGGTATTTCAGGAAGCCATAGATCGGTATGGGAAGATGGAGGAGGTTTTAAGTGACCGCGGTTTTGTGTTTTATTCATGGCGCGGAGTTAACCGGTTTGAGCGATATCTCGAGGTAGAGGGTATCCACCAGACCCATGCCAGCCCTCATCATCCCCAGACCCTTGGCAAGGTTGAGGCTGCCAACAAACAGATACAAAAAGAATTGATCCGGCGCCAGGAATTTAAGGGTGTAAAAGATGCTGAAGAGGCCATCAAAAAATGGGTGGAAACCCACAACTACAAGCGAACACATCAAGGACTGGGCGGGTTGCTGGTGCCTGCAGACCGTTTTCATGGCAGGGTAGATGCTGTTCTCGAGTCTCTCGCTAAAAAGATCGATCCTGAAACGCAAATCGGTTATGATGGCATCGACATATCCCGGAGTTTAGTGAATTTGGTATTGGAGCCTGAAGGAAGGATGAGGCTCTATGTCTTGGGACATCATGTTGATCTATTTTGGAGGCAGCCATGAATGAAAACTTGAGTCAGGAAGAGGTGGGGATTTTGATCAGTGGGAAGAAGATATTAAGGGCCAGAGGTCTTCCCATGGATGCTGATGTGACGGCGATTTGTGGGGTGGCGGGAATTTCCCGTAAGACCGGCTATCAATGGGCGGACAATCTGGAATCTGCCGCTAAGGAGAAGGAGGTGGCATATAGCCTCCGTCAGGAGAATGATCGTCTCAAGGCGGAGCATGCGAAACTTGAAAAACGCTATGATGACATCCGGTTTGAGAACGAGGGGCGCAAGATTGCCTGGAGTATCCACGGTATAGATGAGCTTATAGCCGGGAAAAAAAACACCGCGAGCTCTATCAAAAAAAAGAAGCGGTAGGATTTTTTCGGCAAGAGAACCGGACGTTTGAGGAAACAGCATGGGCCATGGGCATTAAAATCGGCACGCTTTCGGAATGGAACCGGATTTTTGATGAGGAGATGGTACCGCTGATTGTCCCCGATGGCCGTGGCAAAGGACGTAAGATTACAATAGATATGGTGAGACAAATTATAGAGGTGGCAAAAAAACTCAAATCTAAAGGTCGCCGGATTCATATAAAATCGTTTACCCTGCAACTAATAGAGGAAGAGGATATTGTGCTCAGCAGCAAAAAGGTTGGTGAGGTCCTGATTGCCAATGGTCTTTACAGGCCGGAAATCAGAAGACGTCGGCCCAGATTTTACCAGGCCCTCCGTCAAGGTATCCCAAATGGTCTTATAAGCGTTGATGGGAGCGAATTCACCGTATGGATCAATCAGGTTCCCTATAAGTTCAATCTGGAGTTAGCCGTTGATGTTGAGAGTTATTGTCATACCGCATTCAGTGTTTCTGACAGCGAAACTTCCCAGGAATTTATTAAGGTTATAGAGGCACATAAGAAGTTATGGGGTACACCGATAGGGTTAGTGTCAGATCATGGCAGCGCCAATCTTTCTGATGAAAGCAGGGCCTATCTTGAGCTAAACAATATTGAGGCTTTGCCTGCAGGGCCTGCAAATCCGAAAGGTAATGGCACTGTCGAAGGGGCTTTTTCTGAGATGAAGGGGATGATCGGCACGATCGATCTTGAAACATTGTCTCCGAGGAATCTGGCCAAAGCGATACTGGAAAAGGTGGTTTCTATTTATGTCGCTATGCGTAATCGGTTAGCTCGAGTTGGTGACAGAATTGCCCCTGGAAAGGCGATGAAAACCCAGACACCCAAAGAGAAACTGCAAGCCCTCCAAGAGAGATACAAAGGACGAAAACAGAGAAACGAGGATCCTGACCAGGAAACCAAACTTGGCCGCCTTGCCTGGATCATCCGGAATCACTGTCTGGAGGTCGATGAAAAGAGCCTGAAACGGGCAAAGAAATGTATCGTCACGTACGACCTTAATGCCATCAATAAATCGGAAGAGGCTTTTCTTAAAGCTATCAGGCGAGATCAACAACGATGCACTTTACCTTATTTCTTCGGCATCCTTAATAATATTCAAAATGACCTCGATATTGCCCGATACGAGGATTATTGCCGAAAGCGTTATTACTATCAGGACATGCTTGATAGAGAGCGGGAAGAGCAAGAAAAGACCAAGGAAACAACTACAGTGGAAAATTTGGTGGGCATGTTACGCAATGCTATATTATCAGGTCACCGATTCATTAAAGATACCTGTATCAGACAGGCAAAACGTATGGCCGATAACCTCAAAAAACAGTATCATTACACAGGTGTTATAAAGCGAAAGATTTTGGATGCCCTGGGAAAAATGAACGAATTGAGTATTGAACAGCGGAAAGAAGTCATTCAACTTATGGAGGAAATTTTGGCGTAAACAGAGGAAGAAAGTGTTACCCTGAAAACTGAATTTTGTTCGGATTTTTATTGCACATTAACATATATCACGTTGAGTTTTTGAAACATTTTTGATAATACCCA
>JAUWQS010000157.1 GCA_030610915.1 Pseudomonadota bacterium
TCTAAATAACCGCGCGGCGTTATCATAAAATCACCGGCTCGAAAGGTTGAGCTGTTTCCCACAATGATTATGGTCTGCATATCTACTTCACACCTGTCCATGTGTGAGAGGGTGGAAACTTTTACCCTTTGACCTTCTCGCGTGGCGGAAGAAACAATGCCCACGGGAGTCTCCGGTTTTCTGTATTTTAAGATAATATTCTTGACTGTTGAGAGCTGCCAGTCTCTTTTTTTGCTTTTGGGATTATAAAGAATGATGACGAAATCGCCCTGCGCCGCCGTCTCTATGCGATTTTGAATTACCTCCCAGGGGGTAAGAAGATCGCTCAGACTTACCGAGGCAAAGTCATGCATCAAAGGAGCCCCCAAAAGCGATGCTGCGGCCGTAAAGGCTGGAATCCCGGGAATAATCTCTAAGAGAACATCATGACCGATACCGATGTTTCGTCGAATGGCCATCTCCAGAACCAGACCGGCCATGCCGTATATCCCGGAATCACCACCTGAGACGAGGGCCACCTTCTGTCCCGCCATGGCCTCATTCAGAGCCTGCTCTGCTCTCTTTATCTCATCTTTCATACCGGTAGAGATGATCTTTTTATCTATTAGAAGCTCTCTGATTAGTTCGATATATGTCTTATATCCCACTACCACATGGGACTTCTCAAGAGCATCTCTGCCCTTCGGAGACATATGTTCCAGGGCGCCAGGCCCGATTCCTACGATACAAAGCTCACCCGTGCCACGGCCAGGGTCATGTTTTTTAATATCTGTTTGGGGATCAGTAACCGCTCCGCCCCCGCCGATAAAAGAGCTGCCGCCTCGCATACACCCTCCGTGCCCGTATGTTTTTTTACCATCTGCGATGGATTCTCAATGCCTTTCACGCAATCCAATTCCTTTGAGGAAAAATAATGTATTGGGAGATTCAATATTTCCCCCAATTCTATCATTCCTTCCTCCTCTTTTTTTAGATCTATCGTGGCCAGATTGCGAAGGCTTTGCATCGAGAGTTTGAATTTTTGAAAGACTTCTTTAATGCCATCCTTAAGTTCCCCAAAACCGGTTCCCCTGTTGCACCCGATTCCCGCAACGAGCGAAAGGGGTCTCATGATGAGAAGTCCAGGATACGCTGTTATGACCTGATCGCCAATGTAAACCGCGGGACTCGCCCCTTTAACCGGCGAAATACCCTCAATAAATGCGCTATTCTCATAAAAAGGGCTTATTATTTTCATCGGATCGATCAGATAGATTCTTCTCTTTTCCAGCAGCGCTGAATTCAGAACCCTGATTGAATCCGGATTTTCTATCCACAGGTCTTTCTCTACAGCCATTGTATCAAAGGCCTTGATTCCGTGGATATCGGTGGCCGTGGTGATCACAGGCGCTGCCCCCGTAATCTTAGCGATCTTCTGTGCCAGGGCATTTGCCCCACCAAGATGCCCTGAAAGGAGGCTTATGGCATACTGCGCCTTTTCGTCGAGGACAACGACTGCCGGGTCATGGACTTTGCCGCTCAGCAGGGGCGCTATGATCCGCACAACGATCCCGGCGGCCATGATAAAGATATGCCCTTCGTAATCATGAAAAACTTCACCAACAGAAGTCTTAAAATGTTGAAAGCCCATAAAAGAGGAATCCGTGCCGACCAGACGCTCCGGGCAAAACCCATCCGCATCTTTTAATGAATCAACAACGATGGAAGCCTTTTTAAAACTCTCGTGAGTCAGCGCCCAGACGGCCAGCCTGCATCTCCCCCTGTTTTTTGTTGATTGCTTCATGGTTCAAAAGGTTCAAAGTTCAGGGGCTCACGGTTCACGGTTAAATGATCAATCAGTTAAGTGGTCAATCGGTATCAGCTCAATAAATAGCGGGGATTACATTTTTAAAACGTCGGTCTTAATCCACTATCACTCTTACATATCATTGTAGGGTGGGGTTTTATACCCCACCGGAGATGATCTTGCAGGGAATTTTCTCTCTTTCCAGCTCGGCAGTCTGTTCCTGCGTGGCGCCGTAAAGACCCGGGTCCCCTGTGTGAAGACGGACAACCTTCTTCCCATTCCTGTATCCGTCAACCATTTTATGAATAATCGCATCAATGTCCAGGCCGGCGCTGTTTATCTTTTCAGCATCAGGGCGCGCCCACGTCAGAACCTTTTCGGGAACCAGCGATCCCGCATAAATAACCAGATCGGCCACCTGGAGCGCTTTCATCCCATTTACCGTGATTAGTTCCGGATCGCAGGGGCCTGCTCCTACAAACAAGATGGGATATTTCTGTCGTTCCTCCATTTTTACGCCTTCACTCCCGTTATTATCCAGACAGGATTCAATGCCTCCATCCTGACCCCATGTAGCATTTCTTTTCCGCGGCCTATCTGGACATGAATAACTTCTGTTTCAAAGTTCAATTCCCTCAAAACTTCTGTAATCTTCTCCAGTCGATTTATGAGTATCGTGTTGATCACCATTATTCCACCGCTCTTCAGATATGAGCCGGCCACCTCTATAATCCCGTTTTTCCTCTCCCCTCCCCCACCGATGAATATCCGATCGGGAACCGGCAGCCGTGATAACCCCTCTGGAAGAGTCGCCCTGACTATATCTAAATTTCTTATCCTGAATTTATCCCTGTTCTGCCGGATATGTTCACAACGCTCAGATTTTCGCTCGATTGCTATAATCTTCCCATCTGTAACATAGATCGAGGCTTCAATGGAAACAGAACCGCTGCCGGCGCCGAGATCCCACATTACGTGATGAGGGGAGAGTCGCAGTTTTCCCAGAGTCAATATCCTGATCTCGGCCTTTGTAATAAGTCCGCCCTCATGGGCATAAGCCGACTCCGGCATACCTTGGTAAATATCGTCATTCCTTTGAGTTTCAGGTTTGGTATTAAAGATGACAACAAGATTCAAATCTGCAAACGTCTTGTTTGCACATTCCTCCAGAGAGACCCACAAGAGAGATTCATCCTTTCCACCCAGGTTTTCACATACGCAGATGCGAAGATGATTAAGGCCGTTTTTAAGAAGTAATTTTGCAATCCAGGAAGGTGTTTTTTCAGGATCGGTAAAGACTGCAATCTTCTCATTTTGACATACTGCCTCTAATAGATCGTCTCCGGAGCGTCTTTCACTTCCCGTTCCATGAAGGCTTATGACCTTGACATTGCTCCATGACTGCTTCAACCGACTGAATGCGGCAGAGACGGCGGTGATATTTGGGTGGATGCATACATTATCGGCGCCGACAGATTTAACAATGAGTGGGCCGATCCCGAAGAAGTTAGCATCACCCGATGCGAGAACCACAACCTTTTTATCCATCCTGCTTTTTATCTCCGATATGGCCCTTTTTGTATCCCCGGTAAAGACAATCTTCTCTGCAGGATGGTCTCTGAAATAGTCGAGATGCCGCCTGCCACCAGCGAGAACCTCCGCTCCGTTGATGATTTTTATGCGCTTCTCCGTAATATCCTCAGGGGAGAGACCGATGCCCACAATATCAACCATCTTCATACTCCGAATTGAAGAGAACATGGCCATCAAAATCAAATATGATGCCATTAATCTCTATTGAATTTTTTGAAAAGCGCCGCGCCGATTCGATCATTTTCCTACCAACGATATGGACAACGCCGCTTTCTTCTTTTTTGATCCATTCCAGAGCCTCCCGCGCCGTATTTGAACTGCGAACTTTGATGCCAGGTTCGCTATTGTGTGTGGCCTCATACGTCCATGAGGACAGCTCATCCAGGTTCATGGCTGCTCTGGACGCATGTGTCTGGGGGATACCGCAGGCCATTTTCAGAGCCTTTCCGAAGAAAACCGCCATATTTACCCGGGCAAAAGAGCGTTTCCCTGCTGCTTCATTTAGTGAGAATTTGAAATAATCACCGATCTGCATGAAGGCCTCGCTGCGAATATCCTGCAAGTGTGACATGGCAAATCTTTCGCTTCTGCGACCTGTGCTGAAGATAAGTGTCTCTTGATTCATAGCCTTTGCCGCATCCATTGCAAGGGTGATGGATGTCCTGTAGGCATCGTGTGACATGGGATAGACAATTCCTGTTGTGCCCAGAATAGATATCCCACCCTTGATGCCAAGCCTTGGATTCAAAGTTTTTCTTGCAAGTCTTTCACCATCAGGGACGAATATCTCAACACGAACTCCCTTCTCCGAGTGTCCCATAACATCCCGAATGGCCTGATTGATCATCTTTCTGGGAACGGGATTGATCGCGAAGTCCCCCACAGGTATCCCCAATCCAGGCTTCGTAACACGCCCTACGCCCTCACCGCCTTGGATCAGGATTTGATTCTCACCCCCCCCACATCGAAGGGCAAGGTGGGGGTTAAACTGACTCTGGAACCGATGACGGCGCCATTGGTTATATCCGGATCATCTCCCGCATCCTTGATGACCGTGCATTCCGCGCTGTCCCCATTCATTGTGCACCTGTAAACGGGAATGTTTAAGGTCTTACCTTCAGGAATATGGACTTCTACATCTTTGGGAATCCGACCGGAGATTAAAAGAATCAGGGCGGCCTTAGTAGCAGCAGCGGCGGATCCCGTCGTAAAACCGCTTCTCAATATCTTCTGTTTCACAATAATCCAAATGCCTTTTGTTTAGGGTTCGCACAAAAATAAGTTGGCAATTTTAAGTGTTGAGGCGCCAAGCTGGCAAGGCGCGAAAGTGCAGGAATATCAAGCATATTCCGAACTTTCGCAACGCAGCCAGCCTGGATGCATCAGCGCTTAAAATGTAAAGTTATTCTTGCGCGAGCCCTTAGGTCAAAGGAGACAGAAAAATGAACCGGTACCTGCCCCTGATACTCTCAGGTGTACTGTTAAATGCCGCAGCCCAGCTTGCGCTCAAACAGGGTATGCGCATAGTAGGTCCCTTTACCTTTTCTCTTGAAAACATAATACCCGTCGGAGTCAGGGTGGCACTCAATCCCTTTGTGATTACGGGACTCCTCTGTTATGTGGTGAGCGTTATTGTGTGGCTCATGGCGCTCTCGAGGGTGGATGTGAGTTATGCCTATCCCTTCCTTAGTGTGGGTTACATAGTGGTTGCCCTCGCGGGACAGGCTCTTTTCGGAGAGGCTGTTGGACCCGTACGTTGGGCAGGGATCCTT
>JAUWQS010000069.1 GCA_030610915.1 Pseudomonadota bacterium
TGGGGGCAAGCGCCTATCCAAGAACTATAGACTTTGTACCTTTCCGTGAGATAGCAGATAAAGTTGGGGCCTGCATCATGGCGGATATAGCGCATATTGCAGGTCTTGTGGCGGTTGGTATTCATCCTACGCCGATACCGGTTTGCGAGTATGTCACCACAACTACCCACAAGACGCTGCGTGGGCCAAGGGGAGGGCTTATCATGTGCAAGAAGGATTTTGCCAAAGTCCTGAACAGCCGTGTATTTCCCGGAAGCCAGGGTGGGCCCTTTATGCATACAATTGCCGCCAAGGCGGTGGCATTAAAAGAGGCCCTGACCGATGAATTTAAGGTTTATCAGTCACAGATAGTGAAAAATTCCCGGGCCATGGCAGATGAGTTAATTTCTCAGGGATTTCGCCTCGTTTCTGGAGGGACAGATAATCACCTTCTCCTGATTGATTTGACAGACATTGGGATTACAGGAAAGGATGCAGAGGAAGTCCTTGACCGGACCGGCATAACAACTAACAAAAACACAATACCATTTGATACAAAGGGCCCCCGGATTACCAGCGGGATCAGGATTGGAACACCTGCAGTCACCACGAGGGGGATGAAGGAAGAAGAGATGAAAATCATAGCCCGTGCCATTTCAGACACTCTCAAGAATATGGAGAACAACAAACGGCTGGCGGAGGTAAGAGAAGAAATCGGCTCTCTTTGCGAAAGATTCCCTCTTTACAGTGAGCGGTTGGCGGAGGGAGAAGCAATGAGCAATGAGAAATGAAAAATGAACCCGAAACCCAAAACCCAAAACCTGAAACCTGAAACCTGTATTGACCGACCGAGTTGGGATGAATATTTTATCGACATAGCGGAACTCGTGTCGAGACGTTCCACATGTTTGAGACGTTCTGTAGGCGCCGTTATAGTAAAGAATCGAAGGATACTGTCAACAGGATATAATGGCGCCCCAACAGGGCTTCGTCACTGCTGCGAGGTTGGATGTATACGGGAACGATTGAATATTCCTTCCGGTGAACGCCATGAACTCTGCCGGGGACTGCATGCGGAACAGAATGCTATAATCCAGGCAGCCCTTCACGGGGTGAGCGTGAAGGACGCTACTCTTTACTGCACAAATCATCCATGCATAATATGTTCAAAGATGATAATAAACGCAGGTATAATTAATATCATTTACCGGCAAGGCTATCAGGATGAGTTAGCCGTAGAAATGTTAGAGGAAGCGGGAATCAAGGTGTCAAAATTATGAAGTGCCCTTTTTGCTCACATGCAGAGAACAGGGTTATTGATTCCCGAATAAGTAAGGATGGCAACGCCATACGCAGGAGGCGGGAATGTCTTGCCTGTGAAAAGAGGTTCACCACCTATGAATTCGTGGAAGAAAGCCTCCCGATGGTGGTAAAGAAGGATGGCAGGAGAGAGCGCTTCGATAGAACAAAAATACTTG
Organism: Pseudomonadota bacterium; assembly: GCA_030610915.1. The sequence goes on from JAUWQS010000069.1 coordinate 1,458, forward strand.
CCGGCATAAAAAAAGCGTGTGAGAAACGTCCCATCGGCACGGATGTCATCGAAAATATAGTTGACAGGGTTGAGCGGGCCTGCCAGGAGCTTGCTGTAAAAGAGGTCTCTACATCCGCGATAGGTGAAAAGGTTATGGCAGAGCTCCACAAGCTCGATGGGGTAGCCTATGTGAGATTTGCATCGGTATACAGGCAGTTTCGAGATGTCACCGAATTTTTGGATGAATTAAAATACTTCTTGAGCCTGGAAGAAAAGAAGGATAAATAGGGCACAAAGGTTCAGGGTTCAGGGGTTCAGGGGTTAGAAAGCAAGCGGCCAACCTTGAACCTTTGAACCCTGAACCCTGAACCCTGAAAATGACAGGCCGCTTATGACTATTGAGACCTGCTGAGAGCTACTAAAAATGTTCACCGGTATAATAGAAGGAGAGGGGATTGTACGAAGAATCGAAAGGAGCAGGGAGGATGCCTTGCTGAAAATAGATACTTCTCTGAACCTTGATGAGGTGAAGACCGGGGACAGCATAGCGGTAAGCGGGGTATGTCTTACGGTTACCACCAAAAATAACAGTGGCTTTGCGGTTGATGTCTCAGCGGAAACGCTGTCAAAAACAACCCTTAAATCATTAAAGAGGGGAGAGAAAGTAAACCTTGAAAAGGCCTTGAAGGTAAATGGGTTTTTGGGTGGACACGTAGTCCTGGGGCATGTTGACTGCATCGGAAAAATTTGCGAAAGGGTCATAAAATCGAATTCCCTGATATTCGGGGTTGAGATAGATGCGGCATTCAGTAAATATATGGTGGAAAGGGGATCGATAGCTGTAGATGGTATCAGCCTCACTGTAATTAGGTGTGAGAAAAACAGATTCTATGTTAATATTATTCCTCACACTGCCCGGATGACAACCCTGGAACACAAAATGGTGGCCGATACTGTAAACATAGAAACTGATATACTTGGAAAGTACATAGAAAAACTACTCCGAAACAATAAAGGGGTCGATATGGCATTCTTAGCCGAGCATGGATTTGCTTAACCCGGACAAGCCTGAGGTGAAAGGTAGGAGGTAAAATAAAAAGGTAGGAGGTAAAATAAAAATGATTTTATTTTTCTCCTATTTCCTGTCTCCACGCAGTTATTTCGTAATTTTCGGACTTTCGTGATCGACTTAAATTTTTTTGCCATTTTTGCAAGAACTTTACAACTAAGAGACTAAGGGAGAGGTATAATGGGTATTAGCACAGTAAATGAAGCCATTGAAGATATCAAAGATGGTAAGATGGTCATTCTGGTAGATGATGAAGACAGAGAAAACGAAGGAGACCTCTGCATGGTTGCGGAGCACGTCACATCGGAGGCAATCAACTTCATGGCAAAACATGGCAGAGGATTGATATGCCTTTCTCTTGACAGCGAGATTGCCGACAGGTTAAAATTACCACTGATGGTATACAATAACGAGTCCTGTTTTCAGACAGCCTTTACCGTATCGGTCGAGGCCCGGTCCGGGGTTACAACAGGAATATCGGCAGCCGACAGAGCAACCACAATACTTACAGCCGTTGCTGCCGGCGCAAAACATGATGACCTGGTAAGTCCAGGTCATGTATTCCCCATACGCGCAAAAAAAGGCGGGGTACTGGTCAGGACCGGCCAGACGGAGGGTTCTGTCGATCTGGCGCGGCTGGCCGGGCAGAAACCCGCAGGCGTTATCTGTGAGATCATGAAGGATGACGGCACAATGGCGAGAATGCCTGATCTGGATATCTTTGCAAAAGAACACAACTTAAAAATAGTAACTATCGCCGACTTGATCAACTTCAGGCTGCAGCACGAGTCCCTTGTTAGAAGGATTGCAACCGCCACTCTTCCCACACGTTATGGCGGCCTCTTCGAGTTAATAGTCTATGAAAATGATGCGGATGATTCGGAACACGTAGCCTTAGTCAAAGGTGACATCGGGCCGGAAGACGAGGTGCTGGTGAGGGTCCATTCGGAGTGCCTGACGGGCGATGTTTTTGGTTCAGAGAGATGCGATTGTGGCGACCAGCTCCATACCGCCATGAAGATGGTGGAAGAAGAGGGCAAAGGGGTTATCGTATATATGCACCAGGAGGGAAGAGGCATAGGTCTGGCAAACAAGGTAAAAGCCTATCACTTGCAGGAACATGGGAGAGATACTGTTGAGGCGAATCTTGAGCTCGGGTTTAAGGTGGACCTCAGAGATTATGGGATAGGCGCCCAGATCCTGGTTGACCTGGGTGTAAAAAAGATGAGATTAATGACCAACAATCCCAAGAAGATTGTAGGTCTCCAGGGTTATGGTATGACAATGACAGAGAGGGTGCCTATAGAGGTAAAACTCAACAAGAATAATGTCCGTTATCTTCAGACGAAGAAGGAAAAGATGGGGCATCTCTTAGAAATATAGTTTCGAGTTTAACCTGAACCTGTGAACAGGTCACAAGGAGGAGAGTAATATCTCAATAAGTTCGGGTAGGGGCGACTTTAGTCGCCCACATCGGGAGGTTAAAACCTCCCCTACCCTAATTTATTGAGAAGTTACAGAGGAGGTAGGTATGGTGTTGCCAAAGATTATCGAAGGAAAAATTGTTGCGAAAGAGATGAAGTTTGGACTTGTAGCCAGCCGTTTTAATGACTTCATATGCGAAAGACTGATAGGCGGCGCGGTGGACGCCCTCAGGAGAGCGGGGGCAGACGAGAAAGATATATACATAGTAAGAGTTCCCGGTTCTTTCGAGATACCGCTTACGGCTAAAAAACTTGCAAAGAGCGGGAGATTCGATGCCATTATCTGTCTTGGAGCAGTGATAAGAGGCGCCACTCCTCATTTTGAGTACATCAGCTCCGAGGTTTCCAAGGGAATCGCCGCTGTGTCATTAGAGACTGAAATTCCTGTTGCCTTTGGTGTCATCACTACAGACACGATTGAACAGGCAATTGAAAGAGCCGGCACAAAATCTGGAAACAAGGGATGGGATGCCGCTCTTTCTGCTATTGAGATGGTCGATCTTTTCAGAAAATTATGAGGAATCGATGGGTCAAAGGAGAAAGGCAAGGGAAGTTGCTCTACAGGTTCTTTACCAGATCGACGTTGCAAAAATTGAAGTAAAAGAGGCTGTAGAGCTTTTTTGGAATAACTTCGAGGCGCCGGAAGAGGTAAAGGAATTTTCTTCCAGCCTGATAGAAGGCACATGGAATCACAGAGAAGAGATAGACAGACTCATCAGCGGTTGTTCTGAAAACTGGTCTCTCAGGAGAATGGCAAAGGTGGACAGAAGCATACTCCGGATGGCGACCTATGAAATCCTATATTGCCGGGATATCCCTTCCAAAGTAACTCTCAACGAGGCGGTCGACCTCGGAAAAGATTATGGTTCAGAAAACTCAAGTTCCTTTATAAATGGTATTCTGGATGCCTTATATGCAAAACTGCGAAAAGGAAATACAGATTAGAATATCGACTGAACCACCCGATGTTCTCAATTATGAGAACCTGGTTTTAGGGCTTTTTTCCGATGAAAGACCACCCAGAGGATACTGTGGCCTTATTGACTGGCGTCTCAATGGCATGATCTCAAAAGAGCTTGCAAGGGGAAGAATTACAGGCAGTCTTATGGAAAAGGTTCTCATTGCGCCCAACCGCCGAATACTCTCATCTAAAGTATTACTCTGGGGTTTTGGAAATTCTACTGAACTGACCTACGATATATTTTACAATGCGGGATACAATATTTCCCAAACGATCGTAAAGATGGGTTGCCTCAATTTCGCCTTTAATATCCCAACTGCCGGTTCGCGCAACCTGAAAGTGTCTCTGATAACAGAAGCGATGGTCACCGGGGGCTTCGATTTTTTTTCGACAAATATCGAGAAATCAGTTCCATTTTCTCTTTGTGTGTTGGGTGATGAATCCTCTCTTGACGAAATAGTTCTCGGCCTTTACAAGGTTAAGATAGAGGTCAAAGATAGGATCAAGTTTGATATCTTAGACGCAAAAAAAGGGAGATTATGAGGATAATAATTATCGGGGCAGGCGAGATTGGCTACAACATAGCGGATATTCTCTCTAAAGAGGCCAATGACGTTGTCATCATAGACAGAAGCGAAGAGCAGTTGAAGATGGTTTCTGAAAATCTGGATGTGCAGACAATAGTTGGCAGCGGGAGCAGCCCGGATATATTGAAGAAAGCCAGTCTGGATAATTCCGATATGGTTGTTGCCGTAACCGATAGTGACGAAACAAATATTGTAGCCTGTCTGCTTGCGGCTACACAGTCAAGGGTGCCCATCAGGATCGCCAGGATAAGGAATCCGGAATTGAATGGGAATTCCAGACTGTTTGTTGATAAGAGCCATCTCAATATAGATCTATCCATAAACCCGGAGCGCGAGGCAGTAAAAAATGCCGTGAATCTCATGGAATTCCCCGGCGCCTCGGAAATTATTGATTTTGCCCAGGGACGCATTAAACTTATAGGATTTAACGTAGGCGCCGACTGTATTGTGTTAGGGAAAAAGCTTCGTGAGATCAGAGAGATGACTGGTGGCAAGAAGGTCCTGATTGTGTCCATCACGCGTGGGGGGAAGCTTATTGTACCGATAGGCGATTCAGTCATCAAAGAAAATGATTATATCTTCACCGTTGCGGAATCGACCGAGGTCAGAAACACACTAAGATTTTTCGGGAAAGATATGGAGCCTCCCAGGAAAGCAATCATAATGGGGGGAGGGATAATGGGACTGATGCTTTCCGAATTGCTCGAGAAAAAAGGCATTGCCGTTAAAATTATCGAAAAAAGACAGGACAGGTGCGAAACTCTGGCTTCCAGGTTAAACAAGGTTGTTGTCCTGCACGGGGACGGAACAAGCCAGGAACTCCTTAAGGAGGAGAATATTAAGGATACCGATTATTTTATTGCTGTGACAAATGATGAAGGGGCAAATATCCTGGGCGCACTTCTGGCGAAACAGCTTGGAGCCAAAAAAGTGATATCCAGGATAAACAGGGTAGATTACGCCCATCTTATTCCCACGGTAGGCATAGACGGCGTTATAAATCCGAGACATGCGGCGATCAGCAAGATATTGCATTACATAAGGAAAGGAAAGATCATCTCGGCTACTCCTCTTTACGATGAACGCGCAGAAATCTTTGAAGTTGTCGCTCTCCCGACTTCGGAAATAACGAACAAACCCCTCAAAAACATCAAGTTCCCGCGAGGTACGATAGTAGGCGCTATCATGCGGGGAGATGAGGTTACTATTCCGGGAGGTAACTCAGTTGTCTTTCCGGGAGACCATGTTATAATCTTCACCCTTCGTTCCGCAATCCCACAGGTGGAAAAGATCCTGACCGTAAAGCCGGATTACTTTGGATGAATGGCAACTAATCAGGTGGATAGGCTGAAGGCTGAAGACTGTTAGGAAAAGCGGGTATACTGTACACTTTGAAGCCATGTTTGATGCAAAAGCCCGCTGTTTCTCTGCCAAAGCGCCGCAATTGTGTTTTTCGGGTACCTTCAGCCTTCAGCCTAAACAGCTTCAGCCTGACTACGTGAGTAGTTACGATGAATGTAAAACACATTTTCCACATCCTGGGGGCATTCCTCTTCTTCCTGGGTCTAACAATGCTCCTTCCCATAGGTTGCTCTGTTTACTTCAGGGAAGGGGATTTCAAAGCTCTTCTCCTGTCCCTTGTAATAACTTCCGCAACAGGCGCACTTTTTTACTTTTTCTTTAAACCTCGTGAGGAACAGATATCTTTAACCCACAAGGAAGGCTTTGTAATTGTAACCGCCGGTTGGATACTCGCCGCTGCCTTCGGGTCTCTTCCCTATCTTTTATATGGGGCTTTGCCCACATTTGTCGATGCATTCTTCGAATCCATGTCCGGGTTTACAACCACCGGGGCAACGGTCATCACAAATATAGCGGGTATCCCCCACGGTATTCTCTTATGGCGCTCCCTCACCCAGTGGTTAGGGGGAATGGGTATCATTGTACTGTCGATCGCCATCCTTCCGATCCTCGGGGTGGGAGGAATGCAGTTGTATAGAGCAGAGCTTCCAGGTCCGGTAAAGGACAAGCTCAAGCCACGCATAGCAGAAAC
>JAUWQS010000011.1 GCA_030610915.1 Pseudomonadota bacterium
CCAAAACAAAACCCTAATATTGTATTGTTTTGTTAGTTCACATACGGCTAACTTCTTAATATATAAAGCAGATATTAACAAGAATGCTTGCGAAGCCTATCGATTATTATGACGATTAAACTATCTGTGAAAATCGGTGTCAAATGAGTCAATAGTTCATTCTTTTTATATATTCATCAATCAACTGGATGATTCGTGACCTAAGTCCTTCAACGGTATATATATTGATGTCAATATTCCCGACAGTATGTGCCAAGTCAGGGATATTTAGGCTCTCTTTAATCCAATTAGAGAAATCATTTGCCTGAAGCCCGGTGTTTATTCGTGATTCGATGAAGTGGAAGTAGATGGAATATATACTGACGGATACAAGTAAATCACGAAAGGACTTAAGATCGCAGGCAAATTTGTCGGTCAGGTATACAACTCTCATTATATCATATAGATAGAAGGGTTCAGAGGCTATTTTTTCAAAAGAGGCCGGTTCTTGCTTTCTGTGACTTTCAATAAGCTCAATAAGGCGCGCCCGTAAGTTATTGATCGTGTTGTATTCTCTTAAATCAATGGCCATCAACTTCTCTGCCAGGGCCTTTTCATTGAGGCTCCTGGAGACCCAGATGGCAAAATCACTATTATAGGGCACCTGAACCTCTCGCATCTTCATAAAGGCAGAAAATGTATGATAAAAGATAGAAGAATCCTTGCAGGTCTTTATCAGATTAAGCAATTCTTCAAGATTGTTAGCCTTGCGCCCGGTCAATTTCTCTAATGATGCACTGGACAAAAATTGAAATACATTTCCCACAAATACACCTCATGCTGGATACTCACCGCTAATCACATCGCTTTATTATTATCCTGAATGCCTGCATAAATCAAACAATTTTAGACAATATTATAGGACATATAAGAATAGAGAGAGAATATGGGGACGTACCCTGAGCTTGTCGAAGGGCGAAGCCGTTTCTGCCTGTCTGCGTGCAACGCACAGGCAGGCGTGATTTCTTTGTATTTAGACCTATCTGCGTTCATCTGCGTTCATCTGTGGCTGAGTAGTTACTCAGGGACAAACTTTAAAACAGCTTCTATCCACTCGTTGCGGCTGACCCAGCGGCGTACCTTTCGTAGAAGCACTTCGAAACGGTAGATCATGGTTTCCTTTTGCCCTCCGACACATCAATGTTCAATGCGGCGCCGGCCGCCCCGGCAAGATTCTTTATGACGTTCCACTCGGTCTTGATCTTGTGCAAAATAGTGGTCCAGGCGCTGTACTCTTTATGCCGATCAAAAAATTCCTTATTCAGCAGATTCTTATAAAGAGTCAGGGCCTTATCGGTGAAATGGGGTCAGTCGTTGACTATTCGCTCGCCTAACATCGTAAAAATCAGTTCCAAATCATCCATATGGTCGCGTAAATTGGCTTTTGATTTTTCAGGCAGATTCTTATACTTTTTATAGTCACCAGGCGTCATTCCAAATGTGGCTTTGGAAATCTCGGCGGTTAAAATGGCAAAGTCTTTTTGCTCTTCAATTCCGCGCTCCTTCCATTCATCGATCAGATTCTGCCGTATGGCGATGCCCCTTAATCTTTTGTCAATCCAGTCTTGGGGATAGCCCTTTTTCTCATAAATTTCTTTCATCCGCTGTTGCGCAAGTTCGGGATTTTCTATCTCTTCAATTCTTTCATATCCAACCTTGGCAAGCCATCTTTTGAAGGGTTCCGCTTTTTTACTGCGGATTGATTGAATCAGACGAAAACCATCTTTGGTATTTCCTGCTAATGTTTTTCTCTTTTTACCTGTTTTTGTTGACATCTCTACCTGGGGACAATTTGTCCCTATGTAGAATCCAAGTTCTTCATCTCTTTTACGAATCTTTTTCAGATAGTCTGTAGGTTTAGGACTATCGGTTAATACGCCAACGATATCAACCAATGAATAAAACCATTCATCATTATGCCAGGTCCTACGAATCTCTTTGCCTTGGAAAACGACGAGTTTGTTGGGTCGATTATTTTGTTTGTCTTCCATTATAATTCTCCGCCAAATGCTTTTTGCAGGATTGATTTTTTTAGTTCGTCTAAATCAGACAGCTTTTGTTGATAGATACTTCCCAGTTTTTTTGTTTTATCACCGATTTTCGCGCAGTTTTAACCGTCACCCAAATATAAGAATCTGACGGTCATTTGAATTTCAGATTAAGCCTTGCGCCATTCATCCATGAAAGCGATTCCGGCATCAATTTCCAAGGCACAGCCCTCAGGATCGGGTTGTGTGCCTTCCTTGGAAAGGTGACTGTAATGTTTCCATTTCCGATGTCTATATTTGCCTTGCCCCTGACAAAATGACGGTAAATTTTCTGGGCATCGCAATACTCAAATCCACGCAGTTTTCCTGCAAGCATGCTGTATAATGTATCAGCTATCATGGTCATTGCAACATCAAAGTGTACCTTGGTCAATATGGGAGAAGACAGAGAGTTGAGATGGAAGAAATTAACCGCTTCCGAGATGCCGTTCTCCACACGCCAGCGTCTGGCATAGTTGCCGACAAGAAGCTCCATTGGTGAATCAAAGTCATTGGTGATAAGAAACGCAGGTTTTTCATGGCCGTTGCCGTGAACAATAACCTGACGCAACTGCCCGTCATACTCTCTGAGAGTTATGAAGGATTCATTGACCAGTGGATTGGGGTATTTTCTCTTTGCGTGAGCTATGTTTATCCGTTTCCATGGTCCAAGATCGTTTACTTCATCCAGCAGGTTCTTCCCCCGACGTCGAAGGGTGATAAACTTTATGCCATGGGCATTCAGATATGACAACCTTGAATATGTTGTAAACTTGGAATCGAAGATAAGAGTGGGTTTTACCCCCCTTCTGATCTTCTTCCAGAAGGAGAGAAAGGAAATCACCTGATCATCGGATTCCTCACGTTTAATATCTGCGGCCGTATATAATATCAGTTTCGACCCTGCATCCTGAGCAAAGAGGGTGAGGGCGCCTTTCATGACTTTATCGCGCGCACCGGCCCAGTGTTTCTCCAGTACCGATTCGTCACCAAAATGAGGAACCGTGTGAAAGTCCATGTTGATGATATTGCCATCATACAATCGCAGTCTATGTGCCTGTCTTACAAAGGCTTCCTGGAGACGTTCTATATGGATTGAATCCAGACCATAAGAATAGGTAGACATCGATGTACACTTGGGAATTACGTTAAGTCCCGAAAAAAGCCCGAGACCCGGGTTGAATGCATGGTCTCCCACATGGGCATACCGTTCTGTTCCAAGAAGCTTCAATGCCAGAAAGGACAGAAAGTAACTGATTGCCGGTATGGACTTTGTTCCCGGCAGACCGGCCTTGCGTACAATCTCCTGCATGTTCAGGCTTTCAATGAATGGCGCGAAAAGAAACACGCCAGCATCTTCACATTCAAAGGGTTTTCTTTCTAATTCGCTTATCGTAACTGCCTGGGATACAGAGGGAACTTCAGCTCCCTTGACGGTAAGGCCGATCTTCAATTTGCTTCGCCTTGGAAGCTTTGGGAATCCCTCTTCCGCCAGTACCCGCTCAATGGTACGAATGGAGATCTCCACACCTTCTTCTGAAAGCAACTGGGTAATCTCTCCCGCGGAAAGATTATACCTTCTCCAGTTACAAACCTTCAATCGAAGTGCCGAATTAACACCGCGCCGATTGGTTTTTCCTTCTGAAACCGGTTCCGAGAAATCGATCTTGCCATGCGTGAATTGATGTCTTAGAAGGTGAATATACGCTGCTGTGTATCCAAATCTTTCAGCCACTACCCTAGCCGGCAGTCGTTCAACGAAGGATGCTCGAATGGCTTCATATCTCCTTTGCCATTCATGTGCTGGATGCAGGAAGTATTTTTCGTCTCGCATGAACATCTTATATATTGTGTCGCATATAATGTCAAGACGAAAATACATAAAACGAACAATAACAAACAGGGCAAACTGGCACAAATACGCACGGTGGCAATCTATTATCTTGTTATTATTGGATATATTCATCAGATATCTGTCGAGGAAAGCCGGGTAATATATTCCGAACAAACATTATAACTTAATTGATATAGGTGCATAACCGTCACTGAATATAAGATATTTTGAAGTCCGCTCTGATGTGTGCACTGTAACTATATGATTTATGGCTACTTTCACTGCATACCTTCTTAAATGGATGCTTGTCGTTGCTGGAGTTTTAAGAGCGCGAAAATCGGTGTTAATACATTCTCTGAAGAGATTTAAATACACATTTCAGAGGAGGCATCATAGTAGTGAATACGATATTTGAAGCAGCCCTGTCAATCAATGAGCCTTGGTACATTAAAGAGATAGAGTTTGATCCTGACAAAAAACGACTTGATTTATATATAGACTTTAGAAGAGGCAGTACCTTCAAGGTTGATGAACCCGGTTGTGATGGATCATATAAAGTCTACGATACCGTGGATAAGACCTGGCGCCACTTAAATTTCTTTCAGCATGAGAGTTATCTCCATTGCCGGACACCGCGAATAAAATATGACAAAGACAAGATAAAACAGATATATCCGCCATGGGCAGGCAGGAGTCCTGGTTTTACCTTGCTGTTTGAGGCCCTGGTTATGCAACTTTGCGCACATATGCCTGTAAACACGGTCTGCGGTGTGATAAACGAAAACAAGAACAAGATATGGCGAATGCTTGAAAAATACATCGATATGGCACGAGAGCATGAAGACTTCCCAAATTGCGTATAAACTCGGTCAGGGCGCTTCGGATACGAGAAAGCTTTCAAGATATCTATCAAGCAGAAACTGAAGATGCCTTCTCTCTGCTGCTTAACAAATGGTATTTCCGGGCCACCCACAGCCGCCTTGCACCGATAGTAAAAGTTGCGAAAACAATCAAGTCTCATTGGGATGGTATCCTTGAGTGGAAACGATCCCAGATAAACAATGGAATCCTTGAGGGCCTTAATTCCATTGTTCAGGCTGCTAAAGCAAAAGCCAGGGGTTTCAGTACTTTTAAAAACTTCCTGATAATAATTTTTCTGATTACCGGAAAATTAAAATTGATGAACTCGTAAAAAGTCTGAAAAACACTCTTTTGTCATTCTGAGCGATAGCGAAGAATCTAATATCATTGAGATTCTTCGTCGCTCCGCTCCTCAGAATGACATTGCGTGGACTTTTTACGAGACTGTCAAAATTCAATCTCGTTAATCAGCATGTGGGATAACATCTATTAAATATCGTTACCCACTTAAAGTGGGAAGGAACCGTAAATATTCCCTTATGCTTTTGGCAACTGCCCCCGCAATGGATTTTTGTGTGGTTCTATCCGTCAATTGCTTTTTGTCTTTAATATTCGTGCCAAACCCCGTTTCCAGAACAACCGCAGGAATGGCAACACCGTCGAGGACAGGAATGGGAGCGCTCCGAAGCCCTCTGTCCTTCCTTGGAAATATCTTTCCCATGTTTCTCAGAATAATTTTGGCAAATCTAACGCTGTCATTGAGGTGTTTTGTTTTGGTCATGTCCTTTAAAATTTCTTGAGAAGCGCTCTTACCTGTGGAGGGCAATTTGAAACCAGGAAAATAGACCTCGAACCCGCTTGAGTTTTTCCCAAAACCTGAATTTACATGTAAACTGATAAACATATCCGCGCCTGATTTTTTTATCATCTTAACCCGATCCGATATAGAGATATCCCTGTCGACAGATCTTGTAAGCCGGATCTTGACATTTTTTGACCTGCCCAGGTCATCTTTTATTAATCCGGCAATGGCAAGGGTCACATCTTTTTCATGCAGTTTCCCTGATAATTTTACCCCTTTGTCCTGCCCGCCGTGCGCCGGATCCACCACAATTAGATATTGATCATGGCGACTTTCCGCTTTGGAGCTCAACGGTGGAACAAGCAGCAATATCAATAAAACAGAAAATGTCGTCTTGAAAAACAGTTTGTTCATCATTCTAATTACACCCTGAGAACCTGTTGCGTGGATATTACCGTAATCGGCCATAATTTTAGATTTTTCTGTCGTATTTTTTCACCAAAAAGCTCACGAAAAAAACTGCTCTTTAACTCTGACCTTTATGCCCTTTAATGAATCCCGGAAACCGTAGCGGAGACCTTTAGGTCTCCATTCTCTTTTAATGGTGGGCTAAGGCTTTCCGTTACGTGCTACGTGCCAATACATATGGAAGGCTAAAGCCTTCCGCTACATATACTGTGCAATTTTGACTGACTCAAAAAGCGTAATCTGTGGCCGTGTAAAGTATACTGTCTACAGTTCACCCAGGGACTTCTTTTTCGACCGGATCAGGAATTGCTCTTTTTATTCTCTCAACCGACAACACACTTTTCAATTTTTTAAGCTCATAAACCACTTCTTTGAAATGTTTAAGGTCATTTACTTCTATTTCAAGATTACAAATTGCGCTCTTTCCCGGTGTCGTATCAATCTCGGCATGGTTTATGTTGACATCTTTGGCTAACATAGCGGAAGTAATCTCCGCCAGCAGCCCCTTTTTGTCTTTACAATTAATCCTGATATGAGCCGGATAGGTATGTTTTTCTTTGAGATTCCATTGGACATCAACTAATCTTGCCGTTTCCATATCCTTTATCATGGAACAGTCTGCCGTATGAACCGTCAGTCCTCTCCCTCGGGAAATGTAGCCTACGATGCTGTCCCCGGGAATGGGATCACAACACCCGGCAAATCTCACCATAACATCATCGATTCCGGTAATGGAAACCCCTCTCGATAAAGGTGCCACTGGTTTCCTTTTTAACTTTTCTGAAACAATATCAAGGAATCCCCTCTTCTTCTCGGGCAAAAAACGGCCGACAATGTGTCTGACTGATACCTTTCCATAACCTATGTTCGCCGCCAGATCATCCAATGTAGCGATTGAATATTCTTCGCGGATATTTTTAAACTCATCTGACTTGACAATCTGATTAAGATTCAGATTATATTTTTTGAACTCCTTCTCAAGAATATCTCTGCCAAGAGAGATGCTCATCTTCCGCTCTTCGGTCTTTACCCAGTTTTTTATCCTCGATATCGCTCTCGACGTAACGGCATACCTCAACCAGTCCCTGTTGGGATGGTGTCCCTGCCGGGTTATAATCTCAACGGCATCGCCATTTTGAAGTTTGTATTTAAGCGGAACGATGTTTCTATTGACCCTGGCGCCTGTACACTGATTGCCGATATCCGTATGGATGCTGTAGGCGAAATCAATAGGTGTGGCTCCTTTAGGGAAAGACTTCACATCGCCATGGGGAGTGAAGACATAGACCTCATCAGGGAAAAGGGAGATTTTCAAGTTATCCATGAATTCCCTGGGGTCATTGAGATTCTGTTGAATCTCAAACAGATTTCTTAGCTTCTTGATCTGTTCATTCTCATCTTCACGGGACAGTCCCCCCTCTTTATATCTCCAGTGAGCCGCTATCCCCTTTTCCGCCCATTCGTGCATAGCCACGGTCCTGATCTGAACTTCCATCCTTTCAGCATGGGGACCGATAACCGTTGTGTGGAGAGATTGATAGTTATTGGCCTTCGGCATGGCGATATAGTCCTTAAAACGTCCTCGAACCGGTTTCCAGAGGGAATGAATTATGCTCAGTGCTTCATAACATTCCTTTTCCCTGGAATCGAGTATTATCCTGAAGGCCGTCAGATCGTAGACTTCATCAAAATTTATATGCTGTTCCTTCATCTTTTTAAAAATGCTGTAAAAATGCTTTGTCCTGCCTTCAATCTCACCCTTAAGTCCGGACTTTTGCAGCTCTTCTCGCAGGATACCTTCCACCTCTTCAGTATATTTTTCTCTCTCATCCTTTCCTTTAGCGACCTGTGTGGACAGCTTGTAATAATCTTCAGGATGGAGATATCTGAATGCGAGATCCTCCAATTCCACCTCCATCCAGTAGATACCGAGACGATTAGATAGAGGCGCATACACATCGAGAGTCTCACCGGCTATGAATTGCTGCTTTTCCGGAGCCTGAAATTCAAGGGTTCTCATGTTGTGAATCCTGTCTGCCAATTTAATAAGGAGTATCCTGATATCGGAAGACATCGCCAGGATCATCTTCCTGAAATTTTCCGCCTGTCGCTCTTCCTGGCTTCCGAATGTTATCTTGCTTAACTTGGTCAGCCCATTCACAAGAAAGACGACATCCTTGCCAAATAATTCCTCTATCTGATCAGGTGTAGTCAGGGTATCTTCCACTGTGTCATGGAGCAGACCTGTAACTATGGCTGCCGAATCCAGTTTCAGATCGACCAGAATCCCCGCAACTTCCATGGGATGTGTCAGATAAGGCTCCCCAGAAAGACGAACCTGTCCTTTATGAACGGAGGCAGAAAAGATGTATGCCTTCTCTATCATCTCAAGATCCGCCGGAGTCAGATATTCCCCCGCTTTATCAAGTATGTCGGTAATACGTATCATCGTTCTACGCTGAAAAACGGTTTCGGGTTTTGAGTTTTGAGTTCAAAGGTTTACAACCCAGAACCCAATAGCCTTCAGCCTAAATAACCTATGACGAACTTCCTGGCCTCATCCATGGAAAGTATCATGACATCGCCGGTCTTTCTGGTTTTGATTTCTACCTTGCCCTCCGCAAGTCTTTTTGGACCAATGGTAACCCGTAGCGGAATTCCTATGAGGTCGGCATCGTTGAATTTAACTCCCGCCCTTTCATCTCTGTCATCAAGAATAACCTCAATCCTCTCATCCGAGAGGTCCTGATATAATTTTTCGGCTGCTTCTAAGAGGGCATCATTGTTCATACTAACAGGCGTTATAATCACCTGAAAGGGGGCTATCGACAGAGGCCAGATAATGCCGTTATCATCATAATTCTGCTCTATACTTGCGGCCACCGTCCTGCCTATCCCGATACCATAACAGCCCATTACCATGTACTTTTCCCTGCCATCTTTATCCAGATAGACGGCCTTCATTGCCCTGCTGTACTTTGCGCCAAGCTTGAAGACATGACCCACCTCGATGCCCCTGGTAAGCTTAAGAGGATTCCCGCATCGGGGACATTCGTCCCTGTCGGTGACAAATTTCAAATCCGCAAATTCCTTTACGTTAAAATCTCTTCCAATATTGACATTCTTTATATGATAATCTTTTTTGTTGGCTCCAGCGACAAAATTGATCATATTTACAAGAGAATAATCAGCAATAATTCTTGATCTTATACTGATTGGTCCCGCAAATCCTCTCGGAGAACCCGTTACTTCATAAATAATGTCATCAGTTGCCAGTTCGAGAGAATCACATTTGAGATAATTTCTAAGCTTTGCCTCATTTATATCCTCATCCCCCCTAACGAGGACGGCGACAGGTGAATCATCTGCCAGAAATATCAATGTCTTCACTATCCTTTCCCGGGGAACACCAAGAAACGCACAGACTTCTTCAATAGTTTTTACATCAGGAGTATAAACCTCCTCAAGAGACAGAGTATCTGACTCTTCAATCCGTTTTTTCTCCGGAGCGGCAACCTCGGCCTTTTCAATATTTGCCGCATAGTCGCAAGAACTGCAAAAGACAAGGGCATCTTCTCCTGAATCGGCGATCACCATGAATTCATGAGAGAAGCTGCCCCCGATATTTCCAGTATCCGCCTCCACAGCCCTGAATTTAAGACCGCATCGGCTGAATATCCTGTTGTAGGCTTCAAACATCTTTTTATAGCTTATCTCTGCCACGCTATCATCCGCGTCAAAGCTGTAGGCGTCCTTCATGGCAAACTCGCGGCAGCGCATAACCCCGAACCTCGGCCTTATCTCATCACGAAATTTTGTCTGTATCTGGTAGAGAATCTTAGGGAGCTGGCGATAGGTCTTGATTTCACCTCTTACCAGATCGGTTATTACCTCCTCATGTGTTGGACCGAGACAGCATTTCCTGTCATGACGATCCTTGAACCTTAGAAGCTCTTTGCCATACTGTTCCCAGCGGCCGGATTCCTGCCAGAGTTCAGCCGGCTGCACCGCAGGAAGAAGCATCTCCTGAGCACCCGCTCTGTCCATCTCTTCCCGGACAATCTGCTCCACTTTTTTTATCACCCTGTAACCGAGAGGAAGATAAGAATAGATCCCCCCGGTCAGTTTTCTTATCATTCCCGCCCTTAACATAAGCCTGTGGCTGACAACCTCCGCATCGGAAGGAGTCTTCCTTTCAGTAGGCAGAAACATCTCGGAATAACGCATTAATCCCCCTTTTCAATTTATCTAAAATCCCACTTCATAGACAGGATAACAGGATAAACATGATTAAAACATCGTAACTACTCAGGTGTATAGACTGAATGCTGAAGACTGTCAACCTGAGTAGTTACAAATATTCTTTCGAGGGGCCGATAGAAATCTTGTTTGGGTGTTGAAAAGTTCTCAATTCTGCCGATCACTCCCCCAACCCTTATCCCCGAAAATTTTTCAATGGTCTCTATGTTTTCGTTGATCATTTCCCGTGATGTGCTCTGTTCCCCTGACTCCAAAAGAACAACTCCCACAGGTTTTATCCCTCTGCTGTTCAGCGCCTCAATGGTAAGAAGTGTATGGTTTATCGTTCCCAGTCCTGCCCGCGCTGCGATAATCGGTCTGACACCTGTCATCCTGATCATGTCTATCATCATCAGTTCTTCATTAACCGGCACAAGGAGTCCTCCGGCTGCCTCCAGGATAACCGGAGAGTGGGACAGGCTCTTTTTAAGCACTGCTTTTCTTATTGTCTCAAAGTCTATTTGTCTTCCCTCGTCACGGGCGGCAAAATAGGGGGCCTTGGGATTTTTAAAACAATAGATGACTGACCTGGCAGGATCTTTTCCATTTAATGATTCCACGTGTTGATAAATAAATCCGGCATCACTGTCGGTATCATAGGGATTCACGCATCCCGTCTGTGCCGGCTTGAGGTAAAACGGAGTATATCCCCTTGCGTAAAAGAATTGCATAAGCAGCAGGGACAGAACAGTTTTCCCCACCCCGGTGTCGGTCCCGACAACAAATATGTTTTCCCTTTGCTTTATCGACTTCCCCATAGGGCCCCTCCCTATTTCAAATTTGATTACTCATGTCAGATCTGTTGCCGCCAAAAGGGATACAAAAAGATGAACGTCCAACATCGAACATTGAACATCGAATAGTGATGTCGCTCCGCTCCTCCTTTTCTCATTCAAAATCCGATGTTGGACGTTGGATGTTCGATGTTCATTCTCTCTGTTGTGCCTGCTGCACTGTAGTCAATGCCTCGACAAAACACTCTACATCATCTTCAGTGTGCAGGGCAGTCATACTGATCCTCAATATCGCCCTGCCGACCGGCACTGTGGGGTATCTAACCGGCAGAACGAATATACCTTTCTCAAGCAACCCTTCGGATATCTCTGTGGCCCGGATCTCATCGCCAATCTCAAGGGCAAGAATATGGGCATCTCCGGTCACGCTGAATCCCTCATGTCTCAGACTTTCCTTCATGGCGAGGCTCACTTCCCGCAGGTGTTTTCTCCTGTCTTCTGAGCGAGAGATAATCTTCAGAAGGTCTATTGATGAGGCGGCATGCGCTTCGGGAAGGGTAGTGGTATAAATGAGGGGGGAAGAAAAATTGAAGAGATATTCCTTAAATCCTTCAGGCAACAGTATAAAGGCCCCAAAAAAACCCAGGGCCTTGCCGAAGGTTCCCACAGCGATATCTGCAACTCCGTGGGCGATGCCGCGACCATTTTTCCCAACCGCTCCATATGCATGAGCCTCATCTACGATACTCAAGAACCCATAGTCCACTTTGAGTTCTTCAAAACCCTTGAGTTCCAGAAAATCGCCATCCATACTGAAGAGTGACTCCGTCAGGACAGCAACCTGTCCTTCCCTCTTTCCATCCAGCCTCCTGTGAAGGTGGGACATGGAATTATGATTATAGCCGAAGAATTCAGCCCCGCTCAATCTCATCCCCGAAACAGCACTTGCATGGATATGTTTGTCGAAGATTATCGCATCCCCCTTCTCAAAAAGGGCCGATAGAATTCCCACGTTTGCCTGATAGCCGCTGGGAAAGAAAAGCGCTTCATCATAGCCGAAGAAGGAGGCATACTCCCTTTCTGCCCGGTTGATTATTGAGTAATTGCCTGAGACGAGCCGTGACGATGAGGAAGATGTGCTGTATTTTTGAAAGTTATGAGAAACTTTCTGCCGAAACTCCTTTGATGCGCTGAGGCCAAGGTAGTCGTTGGATGAGAAATTCAATGCCCTGCTGTTGCCGATAAAGAGATATTTCCCCTCTCTTCCTTTTATTTCGGGAGGATTTCGGTACAGGCCGGCCTGCCTCTGGAGGCGCAATCTGTCCTTACATCGTTTAGCATAAGCGTTCACCGCAGAGCTCGCAGAGAGCGCAGAGAAACTATTCTTGTAAGCCAGGAGCTAAAGTCGTTTCGCTCTAATGTTAAGTTTTTCGTATCAGAAGATAAAATCATGTCATTTCCCTTTTAAGGAGAGAGCTATTAACTGTTGAACCGTTGAACCTCCTTAGCTTTTTGCATCAAATATAGCTTCAAAGTGTGCAGTATGCCCGCTTTTCCTAACAGTCTTCAGCCTTCAGTCTATCTACCTGAGTAGTTACCTTTTTTGTTACTCTACGGTT
Source organism: Pseudomonadota bacterium (assembly GCA_030610915.1). The sequence continues at coordinate 12,684 of JAUWQS010000011.1, forward strand.
TCTGCGGTGAACAATTATCGTTTCGCAAACACGAGAACACCTTTCGGTAATGGTTTTGCAATATTTCCTTTTTGAAGATATGATTGTAGTCAACTGTTGCGTACAGAAACTCCCCCACAATTTGAGTTTCATCTGAAAACCCCCTTTTTGCCAAAGTGACATTATCTTCTCTTTCAGCCTGCAAGTTGTAGGCAAACGCAGATTCACTTTTGCTTATCAATGACCCGTGTAAGAGATATCTGCCATTTAAGAACTGTCCGGCGGATACCCTGCACCGGTTTATCTTTAGCAGAAAAGCATGTTTCTCAAAACAGGTGAGGAAACGGACATGATAAGCTCCTAACTGAGCAAGAGATTCAATTCCCAAATATATGGGGGCTTCCGCAAAATTTCTTATCCCATCGATATTTTCGGCTTCGACACCGGTGATTCTGTCAATAAGTACAAAGTCGGAAAGTCCGGTATTTACCACTATTTTGTTGCCTTTGTAGGGGTCTGACCCCTATGATTCTCTGTCAGATGTGTCAGGAATGCCTCGATCTTGGCTTCGCCATCTATTAAATCTTGCCGACCGGTCATACTGTGGTACCAAGTATAACGTTTAATCCAGTCACAATACGTTCGTTCCGTGTGGATCAAGTAGTGATGCAGCCTCATTACATCCCACACTTCATCAAGCAGTTTCCTGTTTTTAGAGGTGCTCTTAGACGTTGATCTATGGTATTCTTTCATGGTAAAAATAGTAACATAACTGAAGATAATAGAGCAAAGCAAATATGCCTGAAAATGTAGTTTACGTATTATATCAGGCTGAATTTGCTTGTTAATCAATGGTTGATCAGGCTCCGCTTCGCTCCGCCCGATAACCACGGGGTCGACCGGCAAGATTGCCTGTATAATCAGACCGCACGCGCTCTATTATCCCGGCAATCTTGCCGGTCACCCCGGCCGTTATATTGCTCAGAGACAAAGGACAAAAGCATGACCAAAATGGAATAAGAGAAAGTCAAGAAAGCACTTGAATTACTCACTAAAAATGATGATGATTATGTGAACGGCATGACCATCCTCTGCGACCTTGTAGAAGTTGAATAGGGCTTTCTTAAAATAAACAGTTGTCAGTCTTTTGAGGAAACACCGCTTGATGACTATGTGCAAAAATCGGACGGCGCAATATAACAAATCACTTCACCTGACCGCCAACAGCTCGGCGATTTTTGGAAGGCTCTACCCCGCATCAAAGCAGGTGGTTTTCCGAGGCTCAGTGCTCCGCAGTGTTGGCGGCAGGTGAGTTCGGGCGTTCGGCAACGCGAAAGTAAGCTTCGCCAATTTCACCATGAAATTAAAATAGGGAAAAAGCAGATAATGAATCATGACCAATTGGTCGGTATAATTCAGCAAGGTAGAATAGAATGGTCTGCACATGCTCTAAAAAGGAT
>JAUWQS010000360.1 GCA_030610915.1 Pseudomonadota bacterium
TAAAAATTTTAATCCTCGAAATACTCAATGTATTACTGCGGTTAAAATTTTGATCTTCCTTGACCTTGACGAAAAATCCTAGTTTTCGTTCAGACACTAAATAGTGCCCGAACGAAAACTGTCTTTTTCGCCCATATCTACGTCAGACTCAAGTTTTAATCCTCGTTAGGGCGAATACAAGATTCGCCCCTACATGTATTCCTGCGGTTAAAATTTTCGCCTTCCTTGATCTGAACAAAAAATCCTAGTTTTCGTTCGGGCACTAAACAGCGCTTGGAAATCTTAATGTGAAGGTGGTTCCTTTACCAACTTCGCTCTTCACTTCAATGGCGCCGCCAAAGTCCCTTACGATTCCATAACTGATGCTCATACCCAATCCGGTGCCCTTTCCAATATCCTTGGTGGTAAAGAATGGATCGAATATCTTGTCTATCATTTCCCGGGGAATACCTGTTCCATTATCGCAGACTGTCACTATAACCTGACCACCTTCAGAGAATGACTTTATTCCCAACACCCTCTTCCACTCTTGATCCATCATTTTATCTTTGTTGTCAAGGGCATCCATGGCATTGGTCACAAAATTGATAAAGACCTGCTCTAACCTGTTATGGTCTGCCATTACCTGAGGCAGAGTATCATCCAGATCCAGATCAGGTTCTATCTGGTGTACCCTCAACTGCTGGCCCAGTATCTTGAAGACATCTCGAATGGGATCATTGATATCCAATTTGCTTTTCACAACCTCGGATTGCCTGGCAAAGTCTCTCATGTGTTTTATGATCTCAGCAGCCCTCTGTACATTGCTTCTTACCTCATCCGCCATTGTGCCCAGATCCATCCTGCCGATTTCCTCGCCTTTTTTGACCATTTTTAAAAAATAGTCGGCGCATACCTGAATCACATTGAGCGGTTGATTTATTTCGTGGGCCATGCCTGCGGCCATCGTCCCCAGAGTGGCCATCTTGCCTGCCTGAACCAGTTGAACCTCCTTCTCCACATTTTCTGTGACATCGGTTGTGGTTGCGATCAGGATATCTCTCTTCAGATATCTGCCAAGGCGAAGATGAATATTCACATAAAAAGGATCCCCTCCCTTTCTCCGATGGGTCCTTTTCGGATAAAAATTTAATTGATTCAGGGAAATATGTTTTAATCCATCCATCATTTCAGGGTCATTGCGACACCCAAGGTCCCAAAAAGACATCTTGAGAAGTTCGTCCCTTGGATATCCGTAACAATCGACGGCCGTCGCGTTGACATCCAGGAGTCTTAAGGATCTTCTGCTCATAAGGAAAATCGGATTAGGATCCGCATCAAACGTGGCCCGATATCTTTCCTCGGAAATCGCTAACTTGCGATACGATTCCTCCAATTCTTCTGTTTTCTTTTTTACCTTTAACTCCAGATCCCGACTGAACATTTTCAGTTGATGATGGAGCCTGGCATTTTCAATAACAAGGGCAATGCGATTACTGATCAGTTCAAGAAGTTTTTTATCATCTTCTGAAAACCGACGCGAGGTATGGCTCGACATCCTGACCATGCCAAAGCTTCCTTCCTTTGAAACCAGAGGAAGATAGGCCACCGATTTCAATCCTTCCTTTGACACAATCTCCTTATATGGAGTGTTCACCGTAGTTACATCTTCAAAAATGGCTGTTCTGCCCTTTCTTGCCGCCTCACCTATAATACTATCCGGGCCTATTTTATTTCCTTTCTGATAAAAGCTTTCAGAGTATCCGTGAGAATAGACAACGCGAAGATCAGAATTTCCCTCCATCAGGTAAATTCCAACGCTATCGACATTGAAGTTGGCAATAATTTGGTTCGTTACAATTCGGAAACTTTCCTCAATATCCAACGAAGTGCCCAGCGCTGTGCAGATCGACAATAAGGTTGAGAGCTGATGTATATGGCTTTCACGTTCGCATTGCATTTGCTTTGACTCTGTAGTGTCCCAGAGTGTTTCGATTGAACCAACTATATTCCCTTCAGGTCCTCTAATCGGCGCGGCAGTGAAGAAAAACCACTTGCCCGTTTTACCTTTATCCGGGAAAAAATCTTCCGCTTCATATGCCCCCTCAATAAGAGGCGACTTACTCCATTTATCGCCATAATATCTTTTTATGCTTTCCTCTCCGATTTCATTTACTATAAGATCGGCCATAATCGGTCTTTCCCCTGAGTAGAATGCTGCCCATTGTCTTTTAGTTCCGATCACTTCGTCGGCCGGATAACCGGTAAGCATTTCCATGGCCTTGTTCCAATGGATAACGATATGATCCCTGTTTATTACAAAGGTGGGTATGGTGCTTCCCTGGATTATTTGTGAGAGTTCCATTTCTTCTTTCCTCTTCATGGCTTGAATATCTCCGGACATTTTCCAGATAGTGTCTGAACGAAAACTAGGATTTTTCGTCAAGGTCAAGGAAGATCAAAATTTTAACCGCAGGAATACGTTGAGTATTTTGAGGATTAAAATTTTTATCTGACGCAGAGATTGGCGAAAAAGACAGTTTTTGTTCGGGCACCAGATAGTCTTCTTAAGCTTATAGGGGACTTATATTCAAATTGGAATACACTTGTAAAGAAAAAACGTGACTGCTCAGACCGCCGGGTTTATCTTCAACATCGGATGGTTAAGTTTTTTCTTTTGACATTGGACGATTCATGAATTATAAGAAGCGAAATTTAAATAGTATAATGGGGTTGGTTATGCAATATTTGCATATCCAGAGATGAAAACATTCCTTGATGAAATAAAGGGCGACGGTCCCGGTGGACCTCACGTTATTTCTGATGATTCTTTCATGTGGTGGTTGTTCTATGGAAGCGATTGTATCTATTAAGCCCGTTCTGGCAGTTGC
>JAUWQS010000130.1 GCA_030610915.1 Pseudomonadota bacterium
CAACCCACTAAAAAGGAGATTCCCACCACAGTTAATACCCAAAAAAAATCTTTTATGACAACTCTTTTCTCTTTCATTGGTCCCTTAAAAGAAAGCATTCCGGAGGGCATAAAGCCCTCCTCTACATTTATTCGAGAAAAACTTGCAGGAACGGGGTTTATCCCCGCCCGAAGTCCGAAGTTATCGTGATATACTGTAATCGGCCATAATTTGAGATCTTTCCGTCGTATTCTTTCACCACAAGGCACACGAAAAACCGATCTTTGATTCCGATCTTCATGCCCTTTAATGAATGGCGTGTAGCGGAGACCTTTAGTCCCTTAGTTGTGAAATTCGTGCAAAAATGGCAAAAGAATTTGGTAACGGTTCAACGTTCACGGTTCAACGGTTCAGCGGTTAAAAGCTGTCAACACTGAACACTGAACACTGAACACTGAACTTGGGTCTTTCTATACCTTGGTTACAGTTATAATGGTATCCATCCAGGCCTGTCCCCCGCCTACCGGATCCATTGTCAGAGAAATGATGGAATTAGGATTCACACCATTGCCTTTTTTCCCCCACCAGAGCAAGCTGGTGTCTGGATCCTTGCTTTTCACTTTCTTTGCCCTCGCTATATTGCCATACCCTTCATGGCCAAGTCCTGACGCAATAGCCACTACCTCGGGGTTGATCCCTTCCCTGAGTTGCGCCTTGCTCGTTATTGATCCCTTCGATGATGTTATCTTAATTAGGTCACCATCTTTGATCCCCCTTGCCCTGGCTGTCTCCGGGTTAATCCATAAAGGATTGGTATGGGATATCTCTGAGAGCCACTTGGCATTTGGGGCGCCTGGAGTATTGACATTCAATTTGTATTTAACAAGAATCAGTTCCTCTCTCTTGAGATCACGATGAGAAGGAACAGGCCGATAAATTGGAAGGGGAGAATTGCCCTTTGACATCATGGTTCCTGAGTAGATCTCAAACTTGCCTGATGGAGTATTAAATCCTCTCTTCTTGTATGATTGATAAACAGGCCTCGACCCTGGATCAAACCACACACCCTTGGTCTTGAGATACTCCAATCCCCCTGCAAGCTTTAATCCTCCCGGAACAGCAGTCTTGATATATTCTTCAGCAGTGGAAAAGTTAAAGGACAAATCCATTTCTCCACCAATCCTTTTTGCCAGTCGAATACAGATATCACCGATTTCCCGAGATTCTCCCAGGGGTTTGACAACAGGCTGCTGAATCCCAAGATATGGTATCAGTTCATATGACGGCTCTGATCCCAATGCCCAGCTTTCAAGATATGTGGCACATGGAAGAAAGAGATCGGCCAGTGCCCCTGTTTCGCTCATATGAGTATCAATAACAACAAGATAGGGAATTACATCCTCATTGGTCAATTGTTCTTTAATATAAGTATCTTCAGGATCCATGTAAGCAGGGTTGGCAAGATAGGAGATGTAAATATCAGCCTTTCCCCCTTCCTCTCTGAGCAGAGAGGTCAGTGAGGCTTGTTTCCCTGACTCCGAGGGCTTTTCTTCCTGTTGATAAGACCTTGGAAGACAGTATCCTCCCTTAACATCTATGTTTCCTGTAATTGCATTGAGAAGAAGAATACACCTTTCATTGTAAGCGCCATTATAGTGGGAGGTTACTCCACTGCCGGAAATGGTGGTGGCAGGCTTCATGGTTGCAAATTCCACTGCTATTCTTTCAATATCGGAGGCGCTGACGCCGCTTTCCCTCTGCGCTAATTCAGGTGTATACTGCGAAAGCCACCGGGCAAGTCTACCTGTTGGATAGTTGGTCCACCTGCCTAAAAAATCGCCATCATAAAGCCCCCTTTTCATAATAACATTGGCCATGGACAGAGCAACAATGCCATCGGTGCCCGGTCTTAGCGGGAACCACTCATCACTTTTTCCCGCAGTGTTGCTTAGCCTGGGATCGAAGGTAATTAGCTTGGCCCGACTTTCAGCTCTCCCCTCAACTATCCTTTGAGCAAGATTGATATAAGAGGAGTGCGACTCATAAGGATTCGCTCCAAAATTGAGGATGTATCTGCTATGGGCAACATCACTTATTCCTGTTCCTTTACCCCAGGTAAACTCGTGAGCGATGGTTCTGTTTGAACTATCCGACACAGAATGGTCGATTATCGAGGGATCCCCAAAGGCCTTCAAAAATCTGCCGGTTAAATCTCTCTCCCCCAAGGCTCCCTTTTCAAAGATAAACCCCTGGTGACTTCCCTTCTTTTTCACGGTTCTAAGTTTACCGGCCACTTCACTGAGCGCTTCATCCCAGCCGATTCTCTCCCATTTCCCTTCACCCCTGGCGCCTGCCCTTCTCATTGGATACAGCACCCTATCCGGATCATAGAGAAGATTTATCCCGGACAGTCCCTTGGCGCATATCTTTCCCTGATTATTGGGATGCAGAGGGTTCCCTTGAATTCCAACCAGTTTGCCATCTTCTACAAAACCTAATATACCACAACCGGCTCCGCACTGCCTGCAGATGGTGGGTATACTCCTGCGTAATCGCCCTGTGGTCCTGGAAACATTTTTATTAAACGGCTCCAGGGCATGCAACAACGGACCAAATTGAGACTCAAGAGCAAAAGCAGCCGCTCCGGATATCCCTACCTCCAAGAATTTTCGACGGGTAAACTTAATCAATGTCAATCCCCTTCTATATCAAAGGAATATATTCTCCACCAACGACAACATTAAACCTCATGGCAAGTATGCATACAAATGCCAATACCGACACCGCAATCACTGCGGGAACAGTGCGAAAACGGGGAACCATAAATACAATAAGCGGTATAATCTTCCCTAAAAGAATCTCTATCACCAGGAAAGACACGGCAAATTTCCCGGTCAGCAGAAGCGTGGTTGCGTCAATAGCTCCTTGATGGGATACCAGATGGGTGGCCTCTTCGCATAAGACCAGAAATAGATCAAAGACTATCACCCATCCCAGAATTTTTGCCAGATCAAATAGCAGTTCAGGATTAACCTTTCTTGCCGGAGAAAAATATTTATCCTTGATTGCGCAGACAAGAATCATTAAGGCTATACCGGAAACCATCGCCGAGACCAAAAAGAGCAGTGGCATGATCGAGCTGTTCCACAGTGGCCTTGCCTTGCCGAATGAAAGGATAAATCCCGTATAACCATGAACACAAATCGCAAGAGGTATCCCGATCAGGCCAAATATCCTGGTCAGTTTTGCCCTTCCTGTAAACATAAAATAACCATAGACAATGCAATTTAGCGGGTAAAGCGTCAGCAGGTAACCACCCCATGATATAGGCGAGGTAGCATTTATCCAGAAAAAGAGGTGCCAGGACCGGAGCGGTTTTCCAACATGCAATAAAAGAAACATCGGAGCGGCCATCAAAAGCAGGGTAGCCAGAATAACACCCGGTTTCCCGAGAGGACGGTATCTTTCCACTCCAAATCCATAACCGAGGGTAGAAAGGATAAAAGACCCGGCGCTCAGCCCGGTTAGATAAAAATAACAGGCGATCATGTAACCAAAGGTCTCGCCGTTACTTACATTATAAAGCAGATTTGCTTCCAATGGATCACTCCTCTCTTTCCACCTTTTCCACCGCCTCTTCATCAAGGCCTATATAATAGACTTGAGGATTGGTCCCCATATCGGGTTTAATCCTCGCTACAGGACTGTTCGCTATAAGTTTTGCAATCTGACTTTCGGGGTCATTCAGGTCGCCAAAAATTCTGGCTTTTGCGGGACAGGCTTCGACACATGCAGGCTGCAGACCTGCGTCCACCCGGTGTAAGCAGAAATCACACTTTTGCACAATATTAAGCAGGGGATTAACATACCTTACCCCATAGGGGCAGGAAGCCATACAATATCTACAACCGATACAGCGATGCGGGTCCACAAAGACAATGCCGTCATCACGTTTTATAGAAGCCAAAACCGGACAGACGGTCACGCAGATAGGGTTTTCACAGTTATTACACAAAAGCGGCAAAAAGGACTTGGATACATTTGGGTATTTTCCCTTCTCGATCTGTTTTACCCAGGACCTCCATGACCCGAGAGGAACGCCATTCTCCATCTTGCAGGCAACCTGACAACTGTAACACCCGATACAGCGATTAAGATCTATCAACATTGCATATCTGACTTTATTCAAACCGGCGACCTCTCATAAATCTCAATACAAAACTGTCATATCTCAATAAGTTCGGGTGGCCCTTCGACAAGCTCAGGGCACGCCGTACCCTTCGTGGGAGGTTAAAGCCTCCCCTACCCTATAACCCGGACAAGCCGGAACCAAGAAATGGTTCAAAGTTGACCGTTTTTTAGCCCCTGAACCTGAGTAGTTACGCACGGACAAACAAGTTTGTCCATGCCACCCGCATCGTAGCTCGTAGCCACCGGCTATGAGCTGTTTTATCTCCTCTGCGGTAAATTGTTCCTAAATTCTTTTGCCGTTCGACTGAGCGTTCGCCCTTAAACAGCCTCTGCCGGGAGTAATTCTTTATGTTTCTTTTTGTTAAGAACGATACATGCAGAAGCAATACTCGGGCCGGAGTTGCCGACAGGACATCTGGCAGCACACTTTCCGCAACCCACGCAATATCGCGCCAGCCTCGCCACCTTATCATAATCACCTAACCTGGCAGATAAGACCATCGTCATAGGATAAGGCTCGCCATCCACCACCTTTACGGGGCAGGCCCCCACACATACCTGACAGTTATAACAGTTTATACTCTGACCTGTATCCTTAGCCAATACACCCTGAACCGTATAATCAAAGACCAACAGGATAATAAACATAATGGCCAGACTGTTCCAGGCGATCCTGGTCAGGTGATTTTCAATTATGGAGAAGGTAAATCTGGTTATCGGACTGAGGGCAGGCACATCCGCAACACCTTGCCAGAGGGCATCGATGATGGCCGTCTGAAATCCCGATGCAGTGGTTCTACTCCCAAAAACCGTCCTTGGGATAACTTCCATATCTACTTTCCCGGCTCCCGATAACCTGCCCTTCAGTTCATCGAGACCATTCAGCACATCCTGATACTGCAGAATATCAATCCCTTCGATCTTATGATCTTTAACCTCAACACTGACCTTGATTGGTCCTCTCTTTCCCGGCCCCTCTCCCCGATAAGTCCCATCCGGCACATAAGCCAGATTAAGTGGTAAATGCTCCTGAATAGTTTTTCTTACATGCAGATAATTGAGATAGGAATAAGAATGCGCTATAATCCCAATGATCAAGAGGCCGGCCAATATGAAGAAATAAATTTTATGGGTTTTATAGGCCCTAATGGAGTAGTAGAGGAGAGTTAGATAGACAATGGCGGCTAATACAAGCCGCGCCTGGGGAAAGATAAGAGCCAAAAAGATGCCCGCTATAATCATTCTTCCAGGCCTCGAAAGAATTATATTTAAGAATCTATTGGAAAATAACATCTATACCCCACAATATTCGGCTACTTCATCGATGTATTGACGATTAACCAGCCCTTTTTTGAGGGCATCGGTCAATATCCTCTTAGGGATAATATCTTCTTTCATCGCCTTTA
>JAUWQS010000408.1 GCA_030610915.1 Pseudomonadota bacterium
CAAAAGATACAATAAGGGTATTGCGGATGTGGACCCATTATGAATAGTTTTTTCATGGTAATCCCAGTTGAACTGACTATGGACAGGGAACACCCATGCAAATAGACATACACTACTACGCAGTATACGCGATGGCCCGGCTGGCTGGTCTCCGGCCGGAGGCAGCCAAAACGATTGCCACGGCATCACAGTACGTGGATGACGCGGTTGACGCAGAAATTCAGCATCATGAAAACGGGAACAAACTTGCCCCGATTGTAACAGCGCACAGTCTTACAGAACTCATCGATAACAGGGATGTCAATGATCAGCCCTTTGTCTGGCTCCCCTTCCACTTTTTCCCCGGAAATGTCTCACGCAAAGTCGCAAAGGCGCCAAGATAAAAAAATAATATAAAAGAAAATTATGACTGAGAACGAGATTGCGAAAATTATTGTGGATACAGCGTTTCATGTTCATAAAAAGTTGGGGCCGGGGCTTTTGGAAAGCGTGTATGAGGTTATTTTAGCGCATGCGTTGAAGAACAGAGGATTGAAGGTCGACAGACAGGTGCCTGTGGCAATTGTTTTTGAAGGCATAAGATTTGATGAGGGATTCAGGGCAGATTTGATTGTAGAAGAGAAAATTATTGTGGAACTTAAGTCTGTTGAAAAAGTGAGCCCTGTACATAAAAAGCAGTTGCTAACCTATTTGCGATTAGCGGACAAGAGATTGGGACTTTTGATTAATTTTGGTTCAGAGCTTATCCGGGACTGCATATCAAGAGTAGTCAATGGGCTATAGTTTTAAAATCTTTGCGCTTTTGCGTGAGACAATAAATTCAGGCGTGCGAAAAACTGCACAACATGTTTCAAAGATTCCTGGCGCTTAGCGCAGGCCATGACGACGGCACAAGCGGCGTTGAATTCAGCACAGTAGAAGAACGCGTGAGAGATATCCTCTCATTTCAAAACGGAAAAGCAGAGCGGTCCGAAAAATGGCGGACAGCCTTCACCAAAGGACAGCTTGGAATACAAGCCGGCGAGGAAATCCCCCATTATGACCCTGAGCCCTGGGATAAACAAAGAGATCATTTCCCCGCAATGGACAAACCGGAGAAAACCGCCGCAAGTAATGTGTACCACTTCTACCAGGCCGCCAGCCTCCACCGGCATTACACACTCCGCGAGCTGCTGCCGAAACATGAGCTGGTTGTAATTTGAAATTTCTCCTTCACCCTCACCCTACCCTCTCCCTCGATGGGAGAGGGTAGGGTGAGGGTGAAGCGTGGGGCCTCTGTGCCCCACTGGGGGACATGATCCGATTTAGAGAGCCCGTCATTGCGAGGCACGAAGTGCCGTGGCAATCTCTTTGTCATTCCATCAAATCGGGTCATGTCCCCAGAGATCTGCCGACAGACAAAAAAAGAATGCTTGGAGCAACATCAAGATATGTGATAATCTTGAAACAACAGTGAAACCAAAACATATATTAAGGGGGCAGGGACGTCTGAACGTCTTCAGGAGGTAATACGATGGATTTTTATACAACCGTATTAAGAAAAAGTGGAGCATATTGGGTTGCCTTATGTTTAGAAAACGGAATTGTCGGACAGGGTCATACAAAGGGAAAGGCAGTCGCAAAGCTAAAAGAAGCAATAGGCTCTATTGAGGAAGTTCAAAAGGCGGACGAGGATATTTATTCTGCTCCTTTGTCAATAAAGGAATTGCATGAATTTTTGAAGATAGAAAGCGTGGATTCTATTCCGGAACCGTTGGAAATGAGAGCGTTGTATGCCTAAAAATGTGCCGTCTTTGAAAGCAAGACAACTCGTCCGATTGTTGGAATCAGGTGGCTGCAAGTTTTATAGAGAGGGAAGTGTCCCTATTATCCCCACTCGGGGACATGACCCGATTTAGAGAGCTGGTCATTGCGAAGGAGCGACCGACCACCCCCTGTCATTGCGAGTCGGCCCTTGGCCGACGTGGCAATCTATTATGATTATTCCTGTCATTGCGAGGGTGAGCCTTTAGCCGCGAGCGAAGCGTGGCGGACAGCGACGCGGCAATCTCTTTGTCATCCCATCAAATCGGGATCGTGTCCCAAGAGAGCCGACAATCCAACGGCTCACTAATTTGTCATTTCGAGCGGAGCGAGAAATCTTAGCGCCTTTGCGTGAGACAAACAAGTAATCAGCGTCCCCACAGCCACACAACGTTCACAACGTCCCGATTAAAGCTGTCCTTGTCGGGGGTGAGTTTGGCCGTAAAGCGAGGAGAGAGAATAGCACAAGCACAAGAGAATGAATACAAATTTATGGAGACTTAAGGAGAATCTGGAAAACTAAAGGGCGTCCCCAAATCCCGCCGCCGTATATGACGGCAAGGTGTTTAGACCAGAAAAATCATTAGATCTAAAACCAAATATCAGGGTATGTATAACAATTGAGGTATCAGAAGGAAAGACACCCCAAAGACGCTCTTTTCTTCAAACCGCGCGGTCACTCAA
>JAUWQS010000446.1 GCA_030610915.1 Pseudomonadota bacterium
GTCTTTTTCGCCCATATCTGCGTCAGACTCAAATTTTAATCCTCAAAATACTCAATGTATTCTTGCGGTTAAAATTTTCGTCTTCCTTGATCTGAACAAAAAATCCTATTTTTCGTTCGGGCACTATTAGAAGGCCGTTTACTAAATCATAAATCTTATTTTTGCAAGTTTTTTCTGAGCATTTCCTTAGGAGATATCCCGTTCACCGCTTGAAATTGATCAAAAGCCCTGTTTTGCAGCCCTACAACTCCGCGGTGAACAGTCACCCTTAAAGGTTTCCTCCCACTGTCAGATATGCGGCATTCATCCCGGAGATAACTTCACCTTCAAACCCGAGACCTGCCAGCAACATCCCCCCTGTAAGAAAGACATTTTTGACAGGGGTACTGTTTGACAGAGTGGAAATGCCAAGGAGTGGATTCCCGTTTATTCTATATTTCTGATTGATGATATTCTGATATTTCCTTGATATCTCAATTGATTTCCCGACATTCGTAAAATCAAGATTTTCTCTTAAAAATGGAAGAAAATCTTTCAGATTATCCAGAATGCCGGCAGATACTCGTTCCAGATCGCCATTGCTCAATATCAATGGAGATTTCTTTAAAAAGACTGTGGCGCTGATTGCCCTCTTTCCGTGAGGAGCAGATACTGTATCTTTAGATGGGCTAACCTCTAAAAAGACAAGATTGTTATCCATTACCGGTCTTTCTTCATCCCTGATAATGATCACGTATTCTGATATCTTTTCGGGTATCCCTTTTTCATAGACTCCCATATGAAGTGTAAATGGATGATACACAGCCTCGATGGTTTCAAATTTCTTTGCCGGCTTTTCAAATCTCTCATCATCAAGGAGCATATGTTTCAGTTTTTCCCATTTTGTGCTTATTATGAGGTTCCTCCCGCTTACTTTGGATACAATGCCTTCGACATCGATATCAACTTCAATGTCACCTGCGGTATTCAGCCTCACAATGGAGCTATTACCTATGAGGCTTCCCCCGTAATATATAAACTTTCTTCTAAGGACATCCGTTAAGATGTGTTTGCCCCCGAAATGATAAAATAAACCATTCCATGGCAGAGAAAGTATATGAGCAGATGAAAGAGGTTTTGCGCTATCCATACAAAGACTTGAGAGGGCGAAAAGCTCGGCTTCAAAAACCCTCTTCAGCGAGGGAGGATATTGAGTTGCCTTGAACCTTTTTGAAAGGATCGACCTGTTCCTGATAAATATGGGTATTCCCATGGCGAGTTTTAGATATTCTTTGAATGATCTTGGGCGCGTAAAGGGATTTTTATTAATAAACCCGGTTATTGAATTGCCGCTCCTCAGAACAGCCGAATAAAACTTGCCTATCTCCTTTATATTTCCCGGAAATTCCCTCTCCATCTCGCTGATCAGGGCATTTCTCCTGTTATAGAGGTCAATTCGGTGTTCCGGGAGGATTACCTGAAGAGACGGGTTTAATTGAGTGATGTTGGTTTCGTCGGTAAATGGTATATCGAGTTCGGAGAATAACCTGGGAAATACCTGTCCTGAACCGAAACCTGTCCAGGGAAAGGGATCTATATTGAAGGTATAGCCTGATTCTGAAAAAAAATCGGGGGTATCCTTTTCAGACAAGAGCGCCGTTTTCTTCCCGTAACGTGCGGAAAGCACGGCTGCTATAAGGGAACTGAGATCATCTCCTATGACTATAGTGTCGTACATCTTCCTCACTGATTGCATCGGATGATATGACGTGAACTCCCTCTCGCGTAAGAAGCGCGGATGTTACACCCATTCCTTCAATAGCGGCGTCATCCTTGCGTATGAAAGAGACACCACAGGAGGGGCTCATATCCTTCATTATCGCAACGTCTGCCCCCATCAGTTTTGCGATTTTCGCGGCCTCTTTTGCCCCTTTTAAGAATTGTTCTGTTACATCTCTGCCCATTGAATCGATCACACTTGCAAGATTGTCGAGGACATCCTCGCCTGTCCCATCAGCTATCTGAGCAGGAACGCGGGGTGTGGACAGCCCGCCAAGCTGCTCGGGACAGAGATGTATAAATATGGTATTAGGCGCCATTGCCATCAACCTCTCATCCGGGCGGCTTTCACCATCATATCTGCATCGTATTCCCAAAAGGCATGCACTGACGATTATCATGGCAACGATTAAAACTTTGGTAAGCGTTCA
>JAUWQS010000319.1 GCA_030610915.1 Pseudomonadota bacterium
AGAATGGCTTCATTCCGTGGTGGAGGCTGTAAAGGGGAATCTCGGCACACTTTCTGAGGTCGGAGACTATATTGATCTGTTTTTCGATGAAAGGTATGCAATCTCGGATGATGCGGCATCGGTTCTCGAAGGGGAAGATGCCGGGGTGGTTGTGAGATCGCTTCAGGAGGCGCTGATGGATGAGTTTGCGGAAGCCGGTTTATATAATAATGTCATGAGTGTCGTGAGCGGCAAGACAGGTTTTAAGGGAAAGAGGTTGTTCCTGCCCGTGAGGGCCGCAATAACCGGAAAAACCTGGGGGCCGGAACTCGACAAACTGTTTGCCATATTAGGGAAAGAATCGCTTCTAAAGAGGGTTAGACGGGCGACCGGGTCTCCGGCCCCACAAAGGAGGTAAAATGAAATTCATAGATCAGATAGATATACAAGGCAAAAAGGTGTTGTTCAGATTCGATTTTAATGTCCCTATGGACAGTGACTTACACATTGTTAATGACACCAGGATAAGGGAGGGACTTCCATCTATAAACTATGCTCTTGACGAAAATGCAAAGGTAATCTGTATGTCTCATCTTGGGAGACCGGGAGGTGAAATCGTAAAAAGCCTGAGTCTTGCTCCTGTAGCCAAGAGGCTCTCGCGCCTGCTTGGCAAACGTGTGCGGATGGCGGGTGACTGTATCGGCGATGATGTTAAGGGTATGATCAATGATATGGAGCCGGGAGATATTTTGCTTCTGGAAAATTTAAGGTTTCATCCGGGTGAGACCTCAAATTCAGATGTGTTAGCCAGGGAATTGGCGGGTTATGCAGATGTATATATAGATGACGCCTTTGGAAATGCTCACAGGAACCATGCATCGAATGTAGGGATCACCAGGTTTGTCAAACAGTGTGGAGCGGGTTTTCTGATGAAGAATGAATTGAATTATTTTAGCAAGGCATTGGAAAATCCGGCCAGACCGCTTGTGGCGATAATCGGTGGTTCAAAGGTGTCCGGTAAGCTTGAAGCGCTTCTTAATCTTACCAAAAAAGTCGACAAGATGATTATTGGAGGCGGAATGGCCTTCACATTCCTTAAGGCGAGGGGATATGATGTCGGGAAATCCATCGTAGAAGAAAATCTTTTGGATAAAGCGCTGGAGATTATGAAAACTGCGAGAGAATTGGGCATAAAATTGTATTTTCCTGTCGATTGCGTTGTTGCTGAGAAGATGGGCGCTGATGCCGAGACAAAGATCGTACCTGTGCAGGAAATCAACTCTCACTGGGTTGCCCTCGATATAGGCCCTGCCACAATTACACTCTTCACAGAGGCGCTGTCCAATGCCAAGACCATTATATGGAACGGTCCGATGGGGGTCTTCGAGATGGATGCCTTTAGCAGAGGGACATCGGCACTTGCTCACAGCGTAGCCAGTTCCTATGCCCTTACCATTGTAGGTGGCGGCGACACCGATGTTGCGGTTCACAAGGCTGGTGAAACCGATAATATTTCATATATATCCACCGGCGGCGGAGCATTTCTAACGCTTCTCGAGGGGAAAGAGCTTCCGGCAGTTGCCGCTCTCAAGGGACATAGCTCGTAGCAGGCGGGCGGTGGGTGGCATGGACAAACTTGTTTGTCCGTGCGCAACTCCTCAAGCTGCAGTCGCCCCGCAGGAAATGCCCTTTGGGCGCCTTTGGCCTACAGCTTAAACAATCCGAGTAGTTAGTGCCCGAACGAAAACGCTGTATAAACCATGAGCCATGAGCTAAGTTTCTATTTCTGGTGAGAGATGAGAAATCTCAAGATCATTATTGAGTACGACGGCGCCGCTTATCATGGGTGGCAGCGGCAGCCGGATGATATAACCATCCAGCAGACACTTGAAGAGAAGATTAGCATTATAACCCGGGAAAGGATACGATTGACAGGTTCGGGAAGAACGGATGCGGGAGTTCATGCTGTTGCTCAGGTGGCGAATTTCAAAACAGAATCAAAGATTGGCGGGATAAATCTTTTAAGGGGAACAAACAGCCTCCTTCCGGAGGATATCGTAGTTAAAGAACTGATGGAGGTGGACGAGGGATTTCATGCACGATATAATGCAAAAACCAAAGTATATCTTTATCAGATATTTAATAATAAATATCCTTCCGCTCTGTACAGGAAATATTCCTGGTTCATAAAATATCCCCTCGACATAGATCTGATCAGGACAGCAGCCCTTCAACTTATCGGGACTCACGATTTTTCATCCTTCTGTGCTGCAGATAGTGACACCGTTAATCATGTAAGAAAAGTTATAGATGTGAGTGTGCATAAGGGAGAAAGCTGTATGATAAAATTTCTCATAGAGGCCGATGGCTTTTTAAGGCATATGGTGAGGAACATCGTGGGCACGCTGGTTGATGTTGGCATAGGAAAGCTGTCGCCGTCCGGATTTCTTAATGTTATGGAGGCGCTGGACAGGAGACAGGCCGGTGTTACTGCGCCGCCACAGGGACTTTTTTTAAAAGAGGTTAGATATTGATTGGCTAAGAACTTTTGGTTTTGCCGGAGGAAAGGTTTTTTTTAAACTGAAGCTCCTGGCCAGTTGCTGCTTAACTTATTGTTATGATAAACAAGAAAAGTTTTGGGGTTTCATTTTGTAGTCATGTGAATTGCTCAAATTCAACCGATACCAGGATATCAACTCAATCTCCGCGGAGATGTTCTGTTCAACACCTGTCTGGTGGTAGATGGTTAGCGCTGCTTCCGGAAAATTGCTTTTGACAAACCAACGTAAAATGTTATAAAAACTTGTCATTGTCAGCTAAAAACAAAAAGACCGGGACTCATAGCTGTCGGGAATTGCCCCGACCTAATGTTGCATGCCTATGGTACATTCTCTTCAAAATTCCGGCTTTGCCGGGACATATCTAATCGCCGGCAGAGATGGTTTGATGGTGGTCGATGTGGGGAGTATCGGGAGCGCGGAAGATGTTGAGGAGTATATTAGACGCACTCCCTGTATGGATATGAAGGATGTATTGTACATTGCTTCAACCCATTTTCACATAGATCATATCGGAGGGATCGGCCATCTCCTCAATAAGTGCCCGCCGACTACGAAGGTACTCTTCAATTACATGGTGGAAGACTATCTGGACGGCAAAAGGAAGATATCCCT
>JAUWQS010000528.1 GCA_030610915.1 Pseudomonadota bacterium
TTGGCTTCAAGATGTGGGTGGTTTGGGATCCGAACAGCGGTCTTCCCATCGCCATGCGTTTTGCCACTATTGAGACCCACGATGTTATTCTTGCAAAAGAGGTTATAGAGCAGGCCATTACCAACCTTGGAGAACACGCAAAGCTTGTCTCTATTGCCATGGATCGCGGTTTTATGTGCGGCAAGCTGTTATGGTGGCTCAATAGCAAAGGGATCATCTTTTATATCCCGGCAAAGTCAAACCAATATGTTTACGATGACGCCCTCTCGCTGGTGGAAACCGGCCAACGCGTCACAAGGGAGCGTAAAAAAACCACGGGGTACGGCAAGAACAGAAAGCAGTCCATCGACACCTGGGACGTTGTGGGGCTCGAGGGGTTGACCACCGCCGGGTTTTACGGTGAACTTGGCAGCGGCAGCCATGAAAACAGAAACGATTTTAGACCCAATCCAATTAATGCGGTAGTTGTTTTGCATGATCCCTACAGGGAAAAGAATCCTGATGTCAAAGATCTGGTTATCCTGACCAATGGGCCTGTCAGCAAGCCGCTGAAAGTTTACGACGGTTATGATGCCCGCAGTGAAATCGAGAACTCCCTGTTCAGGGAATCAAAACAGGGATGGTTCATCAAAAGACCGCCGGAAAACAGCAAGGCCGGTTTCCTTGTCCATGCCTATCTCACCATTCTGACCATGGCGCTGACCAGGGCCTTCCGCGACTGGATGATTCAGCAGGAAGAGCGTGAAGACGCAGGCGAAGATACAGGTATCAGGAAGTTCCGCCAGAAAGTACAGCAGGAAAACTCCAATAAATGTATTGTCTTCCACCATGATCGCTACGCCATATTTTATCTCTATGAAATCCTGATCCTCTGCGGCAAGACAGTTCTGAAGCCCCGTGGAGTTCCCGACAAAATCACGCGGGAAGATATTTTGCGTAAGCACGGAGTCTTGCTTGAGTAAACATTAAGCTCGTTCCGATCCAGGCGGATTATTCGTCCTTCCTTGTTCCGCTCTCTACCTGACGATTTTCTCTTGGGTTATCTGTAGTTCTGCATGCATCTTCCAGCATCCTGTGTTTTTCCCAAAAAAATGTCGGCCACCCTCAGCCTCTTTAATTTTATTCAAGCTATTACCCCATTGCCATGGTAAGAAAAACGCTCTATGCAGCGTCTGTGGCATCATGGCGCACCTTATAGCGCGACTTGCTGTTTGAGCTTGGGCTTATGTCGAATATCCAGATAGTACCTTCGGATGTTGACCTTTTTCAGTTTGGTGATTATAATACAATAAATTGATGAACGTGGTAAAGTTATAAGGGTATCCAAAAGGAGATGAGATGAATTTTTCATTTGAGCAGGGTCCGATAAGGCCGCCGAGTGAGGCGAAGAGCCTTCTCATCCGTGCCACGAGAAATTGTCCGTGGAACAGATGTGCTTTTTGCCATACTTACCGCGGCACAAAGTTTGAGTTGAGATCTG
>JAUWQS010000043.1 GCA_030610915.1 Pseudomonadota bacterium
GTAAGCGTTCACGGGTTCAAAGGTTCAGGGTTCAGGGTTCTATTCTCGTTCCCGGACTGTATCTGGGATGCGAATTTACGAGAAAAGCGTCAGCTTCGTCAGGCCTAATCCAAAATCTGGAACCAAACTGGCAATTACTTGGGAAAAGGAGCATCTTTAGCGAGGACTTCGGGCCTTCAATCCCTTTTTTGTCCTTAACCCTGAACGTTGAACCCTGAACCTGTGAACGGTTACTATTTTTTAAACGCGAAGGTCTGGTTAGTGTCTGTTTGGGTGGATAAAAGCGGTATTTCTCAATGATATTTTGAGGCGTTTAAAAGTAACTAACTGTTTGATATTTCAAAAATATATGTTAATTGGTGCCGCCCAACAGCGTTTAATAATAATTCATTTTTTCGGACGACGAATCCAAAGGTTCGAATCCTTCTGGGCGTACCAGAAAAAACAAGGGATTAGCCGATTTTGGCCAATCCCTCTTTTGTTAGAAACTCGTTACCGAACAGGATAAAAATTTCAGATATTGTAAAGTTTGCCGCCTAAGACACGTATCCAGTTATCCTCCATAACCTTCAAAGCCTTCTCAATGGGATCCACTCCCAGGATCACTACGGTGATGTCACCTGTCCCCATGCAAGTATATATATAATCCACATTGATATCAACCGCTTTAAGGAGCTTTAAGACAACTGTCAGGCCACCCGGATGATTGGGAATCTCGCAGGCGATTACATTTTTTACGTTTATATGGTATCCCGCTGTCTTCAAGACGTTTATAGCCTTGTCAGGATCACTGGCAATGAAATGAAAATTTACTTCCTTTTCCTGAGACGTAAAGTAGCAGCCTATGATATTAATCTTGTGCTCACCCAGCAAATCACTGACAAGATACAATTGGCCGGGCTCGTTTATTAAAGTGAGATCAATCTGTTTAACTGTCCCCAAAATCAGACTCCTTTTAAAACATATTCAGCGCCCCTGTTTAAACCTTTTCGGTTCAACTTCATGAGACTGGTTTTCTTCCCCTTTACGATCTCGGCCAGTGCGTTCATGATCGAATCCAGAGAGGTCATCTCTGATTTGGCAACAAATGCACCAAGCATGATCATGTTGATAGCGCGGTCACTTCCCAACTCCCGGGCAATGTCATTGGCCGGCACTTTGACCGCAGCCACATCATCTCTGGTCAATTCTGTATTTACAAGATTCGAGTTCAGAATAATGATTCCACCCTTGATAATCGCACCCTCGTATTTGATCAGAGAGGGTTTATTCATGATTACGGCATAATCGGGCGCAGAAGCCACAGGTGAGAAGATATCTTCATCCGATACGACAACCGTACAGTTGGCGGTTCCCCCGCGCATCTCAGCCCCATAAGAAGGGAGATAGGTTACTTCCTTTCCATCCCTCATGGCCGCCACTGCAAACGCATAACCCATCATGAGGATTCCCTGTCCTCCAAACCCTGCAAAGATTGTTTTTTTCATAATAAAATCAAACTTCTTTTGTGATTTCGTCCTTAATGACTTTAAGCGGAAATGTCTTTACCATACTCTCATCGATCCATCTGACTGCATCCACAGGCGACATCTTCCAGTTCACTGGGCAGGGAGAAAGAATTTCAACAAGTGAAAACCCCAAACCTGCAATCTGACATTTGAAGGCCTTGGTAATGGCCCTTTTGGTTCGTCGGATATTCTTGGGAGAACTGACAGAGGTCCGCTCAATGTAAACGCTGCCATTCGTAATCGCCAGCATTTCACTCAGGTCAAGGGGAGATCCGTCCCGGGTCATATCACGGCCGCCAGGCGTGGTTGTGGAATTCTGACCAAGAACCGTTGTAGGCGCCATCTGCCCTCCTGTCATACCATAAATACCATTATTAATAAAGATAATCGTGATATTTTCACCTCTGTTAGCGGCATGAATGGTCTCAGCAGTCCCTATGGCTGCAATATCTCCGTCACCCTGGTAAGAGAAAACGATCCTGTCCGGGAGCGTGCGTTTTATACCCGTGGCTACAGCAGCGCCTCTCCCATGAGGGGCCTCTCCCATATCGACATCAAAATAATAATAGGCAAGAACAGCGCAACCGGCCGGCGGAACGCCTATCACCTTTTCCCCAATATCCAGATCTTCGATGACCTCGGCTACCAGTCTGTGGACAATGCTATGTCCACAACCCGGGCAATAATGGAAAGCCGTCTTTTTGAGATATTTTGGTCTTTGGAAAACCTTCTTTAACATACCTATTCCTCTTCGAGATACCGGCGGTAATAGAGCTTGTTAATCACATTGGCGATTTCTTCCGGCGTGGAAATGACCCCGCCCGGACGGCCGTAAAAGTGTACATTGCCCCTGCCTTCGAGGGATAGACGGACATCTTCCACCATCTGTCCGGTATTCATTTCAAAGACGAGAAACTCTTTGACGGACCTGCTCATTTTCACCAATGCACGTTTGGGGAAAGGCCATAGGGTAACAGGTCTGAAAAGTCCCACCTTGAGTCCCATCTCCCGAACCCTCTTAACTGCACCTTTGGCGATCCTCGCCGCCGTTCCGTAAGCAATGACAACGAGGCTGGCATCATTGGCAAGATAAGCTTCAGCGCTGGTGACTTCTCTGACAATATTATCGTATTTTCTCGCAAGCTTCCAGTTGAGGTCTTCTTCCTGAGACGTGTCTAAAAGCAGAGACCTGATGAAGCGACTTGGCCTCCCCCTGGCCCCATCAAGTATCCAGGGCCTGGGTGGCAGTTCGCGAGGATCAATGGGGTCTGAAAATATAACCGGCTCCATCATCTGCCCCATCATACCGTCACCGAGGATGAGGACGGGTGTTCGATATTTATCCGCATACTCAAAGGCCATGGGAGTTAAATCGGCAAGCTCCTGGCCTGAAGACGGCGCCAGAACTATAGTGCGGTAATCACCATGGCCGCCTCCCCTCGTAGCCTGAAAGTAATCACCCTGACTGGGCGCAATATTTCCCAAACCAGGTCCACCCCGCATGATATTTACAATAACGGCAGGGAGTTCCTGAGCTGCAAGAAAGGAAATTCCCTCCTGCTTCAGGCTGATCCCCGGGCTGGAAGAACTGGTCATGGCCCGTGAGCCTGCCATGGATGCCCCGATAACCATGTTGATTGCGGCAAGTTCACTTTCCGCCTGGATGAAGGTTCCATCTTCCAGCCTTGCCATGGAGCCTGCCATGTATTCAGTCAATTCGTTCTGCGGGGTGATCGGATAGCCTGCATAAAACCGGCAGCCTGCGCGCACAGCCGCCTCGCTAATCACGTGGCTTCCCCTCATCAACAATTTTTTACTCACGATAAACCTCTATCGCAATATCAGGACAAACAATTGCGCATGTAGCACAGCCTGTGCATTTGCGATCTTCTTCTTTCATATCTGCCTCAGTAAATTCAACAGGATAATAACCCTTTTGATTCAATTCACCTGAAACAACAATCAATTGCTCAGGACAAACCGAGATGCACAGATAACAGCCCTTGCACAACTCACTGTCGATTGTTATCATACCTCTTTTCGTCTTTTTAACCACCGATCTTAATATCCTTATTTCTGGATGGATAATAGTTGATATTACCCAAGAAAAATGCAAATCTATGCTCAAGATTCAAATTTGTCAAGCTTTTTTGATTTTATTCAGGGGTAACTACTCAGGTTGTCAGGTTCACGGTTCACGGTTAATGATTCACAGTTCACGAGAGCGAAACGACTTTAGCTCCTGGCTTACAAGACTTACAAGAATAGTTTTTCTGCGCTCTCTGCGAGCTTTGTGGTGAACGCTTTAATAAAGGAGATACCAATGAAAAAGGAAGACAGAATTGAAGAGGGGATTCGGTTACTTAACGAAGGGAAGAGACTATTCCAAGATTCAGATTTTTACGGCGCCGCAAAAAAATGGGACGAGGCGCTCAAGATATTTGAGGAGAATAACTTCAGGCAGAAGATCTCTCTGACTATGGGAAATCTTGGCAATGTTCACGCGAATCTTGGCCAGCTCGAGAAGGCGCTTAGCTATTATGAAAAAGCCCTGATCATAGATAGGGAGATCGGCAATAGAAAAGGTGAAGGAGCTGACCTTATAAATATTGGTGGTGTCTACTGGAATCTTGGTCAGTACGAGAAGGCTCTGAGTTATTACGAAAAGGCTCTGCCTATAGAAAGGGAAATCGGCGATAGAAAAGGGGAAAGTAACAACCTTGGAAGCATCGGCGTGACATACATAAAACTGGGCAGGCACAAGGAAGCGCTCAACTTTCTTGAAAAAGCACTGGATATGAAAAGAGAGAGCGGCGATAGAAAAGGAGAAGGCAATGACCTCGGAAATATCGGCAATATCTACTGGGGTCTTGGCCATCTCGAGAAGGCGCTCGGCTATTATAAGAAGGCGCTGACTGTAAGAAGAAATATTGGCGACAGAAATGGTGAGGGTAATGACCTTGCAAATATCGGTGTTATTTACAGGAATCTGGGCCGGCCCAAGAAGGCGCTCAGTTGCTGCGGGCAGGCTCTGACCATAGCAAGAGAAATTGGCGCAAGGGAAGGGGAAAGCGCTATCCTCACAAACATCGGCAATATTTACTCTGATCTTGGCCAGTACGATGAGGCGCTCGCCTTTTATGAGGAGGCAATGAATATAGACAAGATGGAATAAAATAAAGCTGATTCATCATCTCCAGACGAACTTTCTTTCAGTAACTATCATCTTAAGAAGAAACCGAACTGTTTTCAAACCCATTTGAATCCCAAAAATCATGAGTAAACAGGCAGCTTGCTTCTGTCAAGTTATTAAGGGCATCATACGCCAGAAGGACTGCCGCAGATGTCCATGACGTTATTTCGTCCGGCCAAATTACCCAATCCGGAAAGGTTACACCCGTCCAATAGGAACCATCTTCATACTTTTTATCTTTAATCCAATTAAAGATATTTTTTGCCTTTTCATGTTTACCAATCGCTGCCAGCGACAGGATCAATTCGGACGTTTCCGCTATTGTTACCCATGGCCGGTCAGACACACATCTTACACCCCAATCCGGAACTACAAACTTTTGCCAATACCTATCAATGTGTCCGTGCGCATCTGCGTCCATGACGGCTCCACACAGAACCGGATAATACCAATCCATTGAATAGCGGGTTTTTTTCATATTAAAAAGGCCTGGTCTTTTTTGTATTGCGTGCCCTAATCTCTTAAAAGCAATCCCCCAATCAAGTTCCTCTTCTTCTAAAATTGATGAGATAGCCAGGCCACATTTCAGACTCATATAAACGGAACTGGAACCTGTCAAAAGGGCCATAGTATCCACAACACCTTCAAGATTTTTAGCCCAGTAAATCTCACCCGTGGGCGCTTGCAAACTCACAGCATAATCAAGACCCGACTTGACAGTCGGCCACATATGCCTGAGGAAAGAAACGTCTTTCGTCCTTAAATAATAGTGAAGGACTCCCACTGCAATATATGAGGAAAAATTTGACTCTTTAGTCGTATTGACCGGCTCCCCGTCACGGTATTCGGACCACCAGCTGCCATCGTCAAGCTGTGTTTCACGCATCCATTCATAAGCCCGTTTCGCCTCTGCAAGATATCCGGCCACCGTCAGGCCCATAGCGCTCTCTACGTGATCCCATGGGTCTGTCTTTCCACCGTGAGACCAGGGTATTTCACCGTTCTCTTTTTGAACACTCGTAATAAAACCTGCTGTTGCTTCAACATCAAAGTCTGTTTCTGAAGCAACCGAAGAGATAACTGATTCCACATTGTCACCCTTTCTTTAGATATAAGACAACACTTTTTGCAATAAATGGATTCAATATTCTGTCGAGCCATCGAGTGAACTGCGGTTTCTCTACGATATCCCATTCCAGAAATTTTTTATACAATTTTACCAGACGTGAATGCTCATTCTTATGGCCCACAAGGCATTTCAACCACCAATAAGGAGAATGAAGGGAATGTTTGTATCGAACACACTTACATTTTGTGCCGGCGCTTTCCAGCATCTCGATCAATTCGTCCTTTTTGTATATTCGTATATGCCCCCCCGGCTCCTGATGGTAGCTCTCCGAAATTGCCCAGCATATCCGTTCAGGAAGATACCTCGGCACACTGACTACAAGATATTTACCCTTTTTCAAGACTCTCACAAGCTCAGAAATGGCTGCCCTGTTATCAGGTATATGTTCAAGGACCTCGGAACAGATCACCACATCAAAGATCCCGTCTTTAAATGGAAGCAGTGTCAAATCTGCGGAAGCTATAATACATGCGCCACTCCTTCCGGGATTTTCACAGGTAAGACCGGACAATTTGTACCTTGCACGGCGGAGATCATCCAGGTTCAGATCAACCCCTGCCACATCTACCCCTCCCATTCCGAACGCTTCACAAACATGTCGGCCTGTTCCACATCCAGCATCCAGCATGCGAAATCCAGGTTTAATATTAAGTTTTCGGAAATCGACGGTAAGCATCTATAGTTTCTCTATATACTTCAAGGGTCTTTTCTGCCGCATGGCGCCATGTAAAAGAATTATTTACACGTTTGAGACCCGCCTGCCCCAACCGATTGCATTTGTCCGGATCGTCGAGAAGATCACAAATTGCCTTCGCCAATGCATCCTTATCTGCCGGTGGCAAAAGAATACCCGCATCGCCGACAACTTCGGGAAGCGCTCCTCCTGTCGTGCTGATCACGGGAACTCCGCAGGCCATTGCCTCGCCGGCAGGCATTCCAAATCCCTCATAGAGAGAAGGAATCACCGCCATGGTCGCTTTGGCATAGTAATGAGCAAAATCTTCGTATTCAATTCGACCCGTGAACGTCACGCAATCATGAACACCCAATTGGTTGATCAGATCATGAATCACGCTGGCTTTCTTGAGAGCGCCAATCACCGTTAAATGAATATCCCGTTCCTTCCTGATTGAAGCGACTGCTTCGATAAGGTATCTTAATCCCTTAAGGGGGGTGTCGGCGCTGCTGGTCACCAGAATATGATTTTTCGAACGTTTTACGTCAGGCAGCGGATAGAAGTAGTCGGTATTGATACCGTTTGGAATTACGCGTATTCTACGGCCTGGAATTCTGAAGGCTCTGTGAATATCCCTCTTGGAACATTCTGAAACGGTAATGATTCGATGGAGCCGACGTGATACACTGCCCTGCATTCGCCAAAAGGAGTACCAATTCAGTATCTTAAGTTTCTTGAACGGATTTTTCGTAGCCAGAAGCTCCGTCTTACGATCCATTGTGATGGGATGATGTATAGTTGCCACAGTCGGAAATCCAAGTATTCCCGAAATTCCCAGGACACCAAATGAAAGGCTCTGATTATCATGAACAATATCATAATCAGGCGGGTTTCTTCGAAAATGGCGAAATGTCCTTAATCCAAATGTTAACGGCTCAGGAAAGCCGCCCAAACACACCCGAAGAAATTCCAATTGATTGATAGGAGAAACCAGACTCATTGGATTCTTAACCTTGAACAGGTGATCGGCATTATATAAATCCAGACTTTGAAGTTTCCTGACTGGAATTCCATTAGTCAATTCAGGATATGGCGGTCCTGAAATCACAGTCACATCATGACCTAATTCCCCAAGCGCATGACTGAGATAATTTATATATACCCCCTGTCCACCGCAGGTAGGATTCCCGCGATAGGTCAAAAGACATATTTTTAAAGGATCATTCAACCCTTTTTTCTTCCCGGAGTCCCTCTTGATTGCCGCCACCTTAATTTGCCTCCCATTGCCTGATAAATCCTCAAAGCTCCATATTGCACATGTGATTACAAATGATTATATTCAGACATCGTTAAATAATCGAGTGGCCAAGTGGTCGAGTTGTAAAAAACTGCAAACAATTCAACATATTAGGATTTGAATCAACGTCGACTGTCCAATTTTCGGGCAAAGCCTATTTACTTGAATAATACCAACCACTCAACTACTTGACCACTCGACGAGGTCTGATATTTGTCAGCCACCCGGGTTTTCAAAATATTTGTTTCGTGTACTGTAACTACTCAGGTTGTCAGGTTCAAGGTTCACGCTTCACTGTTGGTCGCCATACCCTAGTAATTAAACAAATATAAGTGCACTTTTCCATCTTTCAACACATCTGTATGTCAGATTTATTGTTGAAGGTCAACAACAATATGGAACACAAATCCACCGTCGAAAGGAAAAGATATGAAAATTGGAAACAATCATTCAACAAACGTGTCGTTTTCTCTCCTTGCAATTACCGGCCGGAAAAGATATAAAGTCACAATCGTTCAGCGTTCAAAAAACGTAGGTTCACCTCCAACCCTGAACGTAACTTCTCAATAAAACAGGGGAGGGGAGGTTTTAACCTCCCGATGTGGGCGATTAGCGTCGCCCCTACCCGAACTTATTGAGCTATTACCCCTGAACCTGTGAACGCTTACACTGCCGGATACAGAGGATTTACGATATATGAAGATTCCTGATATAAAATTAAAAAATCTCAAAGGGTTTATAGGTGAAGATGAGGCAGAGCAACTTTACCAATTAGCCAGGGAAGCAAGCAGGTTTGGTCCTTGTCTTGAAATAGGAAGTTATTGCGGAAAATCGACTGCATACCTTGGGCTCGCCTGCAAAGAAAATGGAGGCGTTTTATTCTCTATCGATCATCACAGAGGCTCGGAAGAACAGCAACCCGGTGAGGAATTTTTCGACCCTGAACTTTTTGATCGTGAAACCGGTTTAATCGATACATTTAAGATATTCAAAAAGACCATCTCCGATTTTTCTCTGGAAGATACCGTCGTTCCTATTGTTGCACACTCCGAGGTGACTGCCCGTTTCTGGTCTACTCCTCTCAGCATGGTTTTTATCGATGGGGGACACACATTTGAAGCAGCATTTACAGATTATAACAGCTGGGTTTCTCATCTGATGCCCGGCGGATTTCTTTTAATCCACGATATCTTCCCCGATCCCTCAAAGGGTGGGCAAGCCCCCTTTTGCATTTATCAATTAGCCCTTTCTTCTGGTTTGTTTCAAGAATTGCCCATGGTGAATACACTGGGGATTCTTAAAAGAGCAACCTGTGGACAGTTAACAGATTCATCTTTGAGAACCTGGCGTAAGTTGGGCGCTTAGTCAAACGGCAAAAGAATTGGAACTACTCAGCCACAGATTCACACAGATGAACGCAGATGAACGCAGCTTAGGTTTAAATACAAAGAAATCACGTGACTACGTGAGTAGTTACAAAGAATTTAGTAATCGTTCACGGTTGATAGCTTTTAACCGTTGAACTGTTGAACCGTGAACCATTTTTTGGTTCCGGCTTGTCCGCGTTGGGAATAAATAAATGAAAAAATTAATTGCGCTATCGAAAGAAGAATTGGCCAAAAGACTATGGTCGGCAGAGCCAAAGATAAAAAGTATTTTAGCCAACTCAAAGCATATGGAAGAAGCAAGATACCTGATCTTTGATTATCTGAATCGCA
>JAUWQS010000304.1 GCA_030610915.1 Pseudomonadota bacterium
CATCAGATGATAAATCACGGGTTACTCAGTATTTATCTTGCGGATAAAAAAGTGGGAAAGCAAGAGAAGGTGCATAAGATGGCAAAAAAGATTGTCCGTCTCGGCGGGTGGTCGACGCTTTTTTTCTACTTGAACGGGTGGGTTTACAGGTGGATAGGGAAGCACGGGGTACCTGATAATTGACAACCTTGCATCGGAGGTCGGAGGTTGACTCATTCCCACGCTGGAGCGTGGGAATGAGGAAAAACCGTGAACCCTTGAACGTCTACAAACTATAGACCTTTTCTTGCCATATAATCGGCCAGGTCGGCCACGCGACATGAATATCCCCACTCATTATCATACCATGCCACAACCTTGGCCATATTGCCCTTCAGAACCTGGGTGAACTCCATATCCACGATGGAAGAATGAGAGTCGCCCTTGAAATCCATGGAGACCAGTTGCTCATCTTCACAGGCCATGATATCCTTAAGTTCATTCTCTGCAGCTTTCTTTAGAACAGCTCGCAATTCGTCAGTACTGGTTTCTTTTTCCATCTCAACCACAAGATCTACCACCGATACTGTTGGTGTGGGAACCCTCAGCGCGTAGCCATCAAAACGGCCTGCCAGCTCAGGTATGACCAGTGACAATGCCCTGGCTGCGCCTGTGGTGGTAGGGATGATGTTTTGCCCGGCGGCTCTGGCGCGTCTTAGATCTTTGTGAGCCAGGTCCAGGATGCGCTGATCGGTGGTATACGAATGCACTGTCGTCATCATGCCTTTTTTGATGCCAAAGGCCTGATGGATGATCAGAACGGGAGGAGCAAGGCAGTTTGTGGTGCATGAGGCATTCGATACAATGTGATGTTTTTTGGGTTCGTAAGTATCGTGGTTGACCCCCATGACCACAGTTAGATCCTCTTCTGAGGCCGGAGCGGTGATGATAACCTTTTTAGCGCCCCCTTTGAGGTGAGCTGCTGCCTTTGGGCCGGTTCGGAACAGTCCTGTGCCTTCAACAACTATATCCACACCCTCCTTATCCCAGGGGATGGACGCGGGATCGCGAAGCGAGAAACTCTTGACAGCCAGACCATCGATGATTAAGCCATCATTCGTGACCTTGACCTCTCCGGCAAATTTGCCATAGTTGGTGTCATACTTAAAGAGGTGAGCGTTGGTCTCCGAATCGAAGAGGTCATTGATAGCCACAACCTGTAAGGATTGAGGGTGTCTTTCCATGACGGCCTTCAGAACCTGACGACCAATCCTGCCGAAACCATTGATACCTACGCGAATCATAATTTCCTCCTTTATTGTTCCTTCCGGAAAAATGTCTTTACCTGTTTTCACCGCAAAGAAGCAGAGAACGCAAAGGACATTTTTGTTTTTTTGCTGACCCTGGTTAAGACGTATCCCGTTGGAAACAAACTGATTTTCCCTTGCCGTTCTCTCAATGGCAAAGAAAGAAATATTTTACTCTGCGCCCTTTGCGGCTCTGCGGTGAAATCCTTTTTTGTTCTACCGCCTCGACAGCGAGTTTACTATAAAAACCTTTTTTTCTGCAAGGGGATTCTGTGAGAATGGGGAGCAGGAGGTGCATTCCCCACCAGTTACTTCCGACTATAGCAGAACTTCAATTTCTAAAACTCAGTTTGACGATAGTAGGGAAATGATATAGGAATGGCCTTGCTTATACAGAATGCAAGCATACCCAATCAACTGGAACCATGGGAGGGGCTCCACAATGCAAGATGAAGACAACCTCAGCAAACACGACAGGACAAGGCTCCTGGCCATTTTTACTTACACATACTTTTTTGCCGGTCTTGCCGCTATTTGCTTTGCCCCACTTCTACCTTTTATAGGAGAAGATTTGCTCGTAAGTAAAGCCAGACTCGGTTTATGTTTCTCTTTATTATATCTGGGATCAATAATCACAAGTTTCCCGTCAGGGTGGCTGGCTGATCGGTGGGGTGTCCCCAGGACACTCTATCTCGCTCTTTTGATTCAAGGATTGAGTCTGATTATTGTGGCATCGGTCCTCTCTTTTTACTGGATGCTCTTTTTCTTGTTGATCTCAGGTTTGGGTTTTGGCGCAGTTAACCCCGCCACAAGCAAGGGGATCATCGATTGGTTTACAGTCAAATGGCGTGCCACAGCTATGGCTATAAAACAAACGGGATTTACAGCCGGCACAATGGTTGCGGCCGCCACTCTACCAGCGATTGCAGAGGCAATGGGCTGGCGCTGGGCAGTGGCTATTGTTGCCGGATTGGTTATATTAAGCGGGATCAGCAGTTATCCTTTCTATCCTTCTTTGGTTACAAATAAAAAAGGGGTAACGAATAAACGATCAACTATTGCAGACATCAGTGGAGAGGAGTCTGTATGGAAAAACAGAAGAATCATTTTGTGGTCTTTTCTTGGCATCTTTTATGCGGCAGTCCAGATAAGCGGAACAGCCTATCTATCTTTGTACATGGTGGATCACTTTTTGTACAGTAAAGTAACGGCGGGAATATTTCTGGCTGTTGCTCAAGGTGGTGGAACACTGGGCAGAATAGTATGGGGCAGGATAAGCGATGTGTACTTTGCGAAAAGCCGTCATAAGGAAATCCTCATGATTGGTTTCATTGCGGCGGCAACGTGTATCATTTTGGGGTTGCTGCCGGCTGAGACTCATTATATTATCGTAGCGGTGGTTGCCGCCGTTTTTGGTTTTACCGCCATGGGCTACAATGCCGTGTTCCTGACCTTCATCGGTGAGATGGCAGGGCCTGAGAATGCCGGTCGGGCCATCGGGCTCGGTATGACCATCGCTTATGTTGGGGTAGTTATCGGACCGCCGGCCTTTGGTTTTACAGTTGATATTCTGGGCTACAAATATGCCTGGGTTATGTTCGGCGGTATATTTGCAATGGTCATTGCTTTTACATTTATGGTAACCGCTCACGGTTCACCGAATGTTGAAATTAGAAAATAGAAATTTGGCCTTTATACTTTTGTAAACTCGTTTCATCTCTGCTTGTGCGTGCCCCTGTCTACGTCGCGGATGCTACAGGCAGACGCACGCAGACAGGTCTCCCAAACTTTTCTTTTCCAATTTCAAGTTTCAAGCCGTGAACGGTTACCGCATATTCAAGTAAAAGGGCATCTCGCTTAATTTTAACGAGATGCCCTTTGATAATTGCGTGTTACAGTGAACTAAAGCTTGACGACATTCTTTGCCTTAGGTCCTCGGTCGCTCTGTTCCACTTCAAAGCTTACCTGGTCACCCTCTGAGAGGGTTTTGA
>JAUWQS010000341.1 GCA_030610915.1 Pseudomonadota bacterium
GGGGATAGCGACGGAATTACTCTCCTACCTTACCTATCTGGCCCAAAAACAGGGGCTTCTCGGTTTTACCGCGGAAGTGTTAGCCGAAAATAAACCAATGCTTCACGTCTTTGAGAAAATGGGTTTTGACATTCAAAAGAGGATAAGCGACGGGATGTATGAACTAAGGATGGCGTTCAAGGGGTAGAATGACATGAATAAAAATAACTGTCCCGACATGAAATACCTTTTTGAACCAGGGTCCATTGCAGTTATTGGCGCGTCTCACGATAAGGGCAAAATCGGTTACAGGATTGTAGAAAACATCCTATCGGGAGGATATAGAGGTCATGTATATCCTGTAAATCCTGTAGGAGGCAAAATTCTTGGCGCTCATGTATTTGAAAGCCTGGAGTTTATCGACGACACTGTCGATGTGGCCTGTATCGTTGTTCCTGCAAGACAGGTTTTTGATGCGATTAGAAGTTGCGGACAGAAGGGGGTAAAGTTTAGCATGATCATATCCTCCGGCTTTTCGGAGGTGGGAAATATAGAGGAGGAAAGAAAGATTGTATCCTGTGCACGCGCGCATGGAATGCGCGTCCTGGGCCCGAACATGTTTGGGATTTACTCCGCTGCAGCCTCGCTGAACGCCACGTTCGGTCCGAAAGATATAAATCCGGGAGAGGTTGCAATTATTACACAGAGTGGAGCGCTCGGGCTGTCAATGATCGGCAAAACCGCCGTTGAACATATAGGATTGTCATCCATAGTCTCGGTGGGGAACAAATCTGACCTCGATGAAGCAGATCTTCTGGAATATCTGGTGCGGCAGGATAGCGTAAAGGTCATATTGATTTACATAGAAGGAGTAAAAAAGGGGGAAAAGTTAGCAAAGACTTTAAAGAAGATAACGCGCAAAAAACCTGTCATTGTGATCAAATCCGGCCGTTCTAAGAAAGGAGCCGTTGCCGTAACATCACATACTGGATCACTGGCCGGAGCGGACAATGTCTTCGATGCTGTCATGAGGCAGTGTGGAGTTCTCAGGGCGGAAACAATTAATGAAGCCTTAAACTGGTGCAAGTTTATCTCAAACAGCCCACTTCCTCCCGGTAAAGAGACGGTAATAATAACCAATGGAGGTGGATTAGGGGTGCTTGCAACAGATGCCTGTGAAAAATATGGTATTAAACTTTATGATGATGCAGCTACCCTGAAGAAAGTATTCTCCTCAGTAACTCCTGAGTTCGGTTCTTTAAAGAATCCCATAGATCTTACCGGCCAGGCCAAATTTTTTCATTACAATACAGCGCTGGATTTTGCATTTCGTTGCAATGAGATTGCTATGGTCATTGCCCTCTACTGCGATACAGCGGTCTTTGGCGGAGAAAACCTGGTTACAATGATCAAGGAGAATTACTCTAAATATAGAGATACGGGAAAACTTATAACATTTTCCGTCTTTGGCGGTGAAGATACGCAGAGCGGTCTACAAGAGCTTGATAAACTCGGCATACCTGTTTACGGTGATGTTTATGAGGCGGTATCGCCTCTGGGCGCCGTTTACTCGTACTATCATTACCTGAAAAACCGCACAGACAAGATAGATGATATAGATATGGATGTGGATT
Organism: Pseudomonadota bacterium; assembly: GCA_030610915.1. The sequence continues at coordinate 1,614 of JAUWQS010000341.1, forward strand.
CAATAGATAAAATCGTATGGAATGTAAAAAAGGAAGGTAGATTCTTTTTGCTTGCTCATGAAGCTCAAGACATAATGAGAATAGCAGACATTCAAATTCCGAAAAGCATTGTCGCCTCCACACTTGAGAAGGCTGTTAAAGGTTCCAGGGCCATCGGGTATCCTGTAGTTATGAAGGTCGTTTCAAAGGAGATTATACACAAAAGCGACGTGGGTGGCGTTGCATTGGACCTCTTGAATGAAAATGAGGTGATCGATGCATATGAAGCCATAATCTGTAATTGTAAGACAAAAGTTCCTGGCGCCGTTATTGAGGGGGTTGAGATAGCGGAGATGGTAACTCAGGGCACAGAAGCTATTGTTGGCGCCAAGATAGACCCATCGTTTGGCCCGATTGTTATGGCAGGTCTTGGAGGTATATATGTAGAAACATTGAAGGATGTTTCATTCAGGGCATATCCTCTGGATCGTAGAGAAATATTGTCCATGATAAAGGAACTCAGATCATACCCTCTTCTGCTGGGCGTCAGGGGAGAGAAACTGAGAGATATTAATTGTCTTGTTGATACGATCATCAAGCTGGGTGCAATAATCAAAAAATGCAAGGGCATAAGTGATATAGAGATTAATCCCCTCGTAATGTATGAACAGGGAATGGGAGCACAGGCAGTCGACGTGAGGGTATTACTCTTAAGCGATTAGAGAGGTGACATAAATGGATAGGTTAGTCGTAGCTTCAACACGCAAAAACTCAGGTAAGACCAGCCTAATCGTTGGACTGGCTAAAGCGCTGGGTGGGAATCTCGGATACCTGAAACCCTTTGGTGACAGGCTGTATTATCGAAGAAAAAGGCTTTGGGATTATGATTCCGCCCTGATGACAGACATCTTTGGCCTGGAAGAAGATCCAGAGGATATGAGCATAGGTTTTGAGCATTCTAAAATTAGATATATGTATGATGAGGAGACGATAAAGGAGAAGCTCTCCGGAATGATTTCTGATGTGGAAGGCAGAAAAGATATGCTCTTTGTTGAAGGCGCAAAAGACCTGGCATATGGCGCTTTCGTAAATCTCGATGTCATCTCTATGGCAAGATATATAGATGGAAAGTTGCTTATTGTAGTTAGTGGCAGTAACGAAATCATTATGGACGATCTGTCATTTGTGAAAAAGTATGTTGACATGGCCTGTGTAAACTTCAAGGGTGTAATTATAAACAAGGTGCAGGATATCGAGGATTTCAAAGATACATACCTTGACAGCATACAGAAGATGGGTATCGATGTAATCGGTATTATCCCTGATAGACCTGAGCTGACGTACCTCTCGGTAAGCTATCTTGCCGATCGCCTATTTGCCAAGGTCATTGCAGGCGAAG
>JAUWQS010000061.1 GCA_030610915.1 Pseudomonadota bacterium
ATGGACGTTATACTGCTCCATTTTGAGGCGATTCGCGCCGAAGGTGCAGGTGTATACGACATCGGCTCCTGATCTCTGGTAATCGGAGTTAATCGCCCGGATGATGTGCGGATTTTCGAGACACCATATCTCCGGGCAGGCGCCCACCGGCATGCCGCGTCTTTGCAGCTCTGTTCCCGTTGCGCCATCGAGGATAAGCACTCTTTTTTTCAGGATACTGTTTATGTTATTTTTGATGCTCATTTATCTACCTTCAGTCTAACAGCCTGCAACCTGAGCAGTTGCGCACGGACAAACAAGTTTGTCCATGCCACCCGCCTCATTTCTCATTTCTCATTTTGATATTTAATATCTTCAACCCCTGCTATGGCAGTGACAGACTTTTCCGGCCTGAGTATAAAATTTTCATTTATCTTGATTCCAATATGCCGGAGTTGTAGAATATCGTAAATAATCTTCTGATTTTCAAGTAAAAAATCGTGATATCCGGCAGAAAAACGCATTGCCGTAAGATGTTTATTCTCTCTGCGAAGTTCCCGATTGTAGTAATCCATAACCCAGTCGAGCGACGCATCGACGATTTCGCTGCCCACAGCGTCAAAGACTACCGCGCGGGTCAGATTATTCCCGTCTGAATCTTTCCGGATAGCCTCAATGATATCGCTGCCGGCAGTTGCACCCATCAACACAATCTCCCGGCAGTTTTTGAGAAATGCTGACAGGCGTTTGCTTTCGAAGGTAGCGCCTGTTGAGAGGACAATCCCGGAGGATATCTTCTCATTGATGGAAATTCGCATGCCTGCCCCTCTTAAGTTAATGAGATTCAGGGCATCTTCAAGATAATGTTCAATCTCCTCTTCCTGATGTGGCAAAAGCCGGGTCTTGCCTTTTCGATATCCCAGACGTCCATATATGCGCTCCTTTGGCGCTGGGATGTTTATGGAGTTAAAAAAAACCAAACGATTCATGTCAACACATCCCGACCAGACCGCGATTTCTCTGAATTACAGAAAAGGTTATTATGGGAGGGCTTATACACAGTATCTTAATGAGATGGTTCAAAGGGCGAGAATTCGTACTCTTTGTCTATTACTTTGATAATTAATTTATCCTCTGTATTTTCTTTAACCTGTCCCTCTATGATTCGACGACATCCAAAATCATAAAAACTCACCTGACAGGTTGGAACATCGCTTTTATCCGGTTTTCCGTAATATTTCTCTTTTTGCTCCGGAGATAATTCTCTGACAAACAACTTCTGACATCGTTCTCTGGTCTCCCAGTCTCCCTCACGAACGACTACCTTATAATTGCCATGAAACTTGATTGGCATCTCAATTTTCATCTTTCTCCTCTTTTTTTAGGTTGTTTAGACTGAAGGTCAGTGGTTAGTGGTCAGTGGTCAGTGAACAGTATTTTCTGACCACTGACCACTGCACACTGTTCACTGTTTTTTATCTTCTACCTTTTTGCCGATATCCATTTTCACAAAGATTCTCCCCGATTTTTGGCTGCTTAAATTCAGTTTCCAATGGGCCAATATCACTGAACCCTGATAGGTCTTCTCAAACCCTTCTTCCGACTGGGAAACAGTTTCCAGAGGGAATCTCCATATACTCGCAGGATGCTCAAAGTCAAAGGTTACCGCAAACCCGCCCCGATCATCCCTCATCTGTAAGGTCTTTACATCCTCCATCTCTCCGGCACTTGAAAGAGATTCGCCCTGGCCCCTGCCGCGCCAGGGCAAGCCATCCCTTCCACGAAAGAGATAATATTTTTCAGGATCATCTTTAGACAGGAACGTAAGATTAAATTCAATCCCAAACCATAAATCGGTTTTTTGCCGGTCCTTATTCAGAATCTCATACGTGGCCTGAATAACCGCGAAATCTCTTGGGATGAAAAAGGTTTTTCTTATCTCAATCTCTTGCCCTTTCCCTTCCAGACAGACACTTCCCTCTCTCTTCAATCTCAACCTGATGCCCTTATTTTCTCCGTTTGAGTCTATACCTGAGATCTCATAGGGTTGATTTACAAAATTACCCGCCTCCCCGTATTGGCATCTTCTGAAATCCTCCAGGGTGGTCCCATCTCCCAGGAAGTGATCCAGAAAGGAGTAACGTCCATACCAGTCGTAAAAAAGCTGATCCCCAAGGTCTCCTTTCTTCATCTTTTTCATTTCATGTATGGAGGAAGGCTCCTCTTCTTCGTGCTCCGGGGTCAGGTTCTCTTTTAATTTATGGTGATAGGCCTCCTTTTTTCGTGACAGGGTATCGGCTAAATTGAATGATTTTGGTTTATAATCCAGTTCAAATAGGGCGCCGCCATGATCAACATCAAAATAGGCATTTATTTTCTTGTTACTTATCAGAACCTCGTCATATCCATCCTTGTCAAAATCTATCCTCTCACCCTTTATCCATTCGCTTGTCCCATGCATTTCCTTGTCTGCAATATTTTCTGCGTTGATTAAATGCTCATAAACCGCATGCCGGAGATGGCCAAGATACAACCCGCCAAAGATGCCATGCCAGTAGGCGCAATTGCATTGACCCTTATAAAGTTCCACCAGCGCTGGTGATGTTCCAGATATGGCATCCTTCTTTCTGGCTTCCGCTTCGTCAACCAGACCGCTTACATAGAGCATCTTCTTATGCATATTGTTGGCCTCGGGATATTTAACCAGGAAATTTTCCCACATCCCTCCTGCCCACTCCATCATCTCCTCATAGGACGAGCTGGGCAGATAGATCCTCCCCGTCGGGGTGTATCTATCTATGTATTCACTGAAGGTGATCATATTGATCCAGTCCTTGTTCTCCTCCAGAGCGCCAAAGAAATCCTCCAGCCACCCCTTTTCATAAACCCAGATGTAAGTTCCTGGCCACATTCCAAACTTTTCACCATCATCCCCGTAAGTTACCGCAACCCCCTCCTCGACTGTGGCCATCCCCTGCAGGTATTCGATGGTCTCCTCTACCTGATGAAAAGGAATCATGTAACGCAGCCTTTTACTAATGGGAAAGAGATACAGCGGATAACCTTCCCTTTCGGTGACATAATAGCCGGAAAGCTCCTCCGCCTTCAGCCCGGTACAGGTAAAGTGGTGATCATCAACAAATGTATACCTTATTCCAGCCTCGGAAAGAAGCCTGGGAAGCGCTGGGTCCCAGACCCTCTCCGCAAGCCAGATGCCTTCGGGATTATATTTAAATTTTTCTCTGACAAACCTCTTCGACATCTCAATCTGACCCATGGCATCGCGATAAGGGATAGCATGGAGGATGGGCTCATAAAATCCACCAGCCAAAAGCTCGATCTGGCCCCGATTCAGCAGGCCTTGAATCTTCGAAAATATTTCAGGCGCCCTCTCCATAAACCATTCCCACAAAGGGCCACTGTAATGTAAGGATATCCTCACACCTGGATGGTTCTCCAGCGCCTCAATGAAGGGCAGATAACACTTTTCGGTGGCTTCTTTAAATACATGGTCAAAATTCCCCACCGGCTGGTGGTTATGGACAGCAAATAATAAGTTTACCTTTTTCACCTGCATATTTCTCCCCTGCCGTTTTATATTCTATACACTCCATACTTTTTTTTCGAAATCTTTATCGGGGACGGTAAAAGAAAGGTACCCATTGGCAGGATATCGGTCGATTTCCCTCTTTTTTCTCTCAACCCTGCAAGAGAGATTTAAACGGTCATTGCAAGAGACGCCTATATCCTTGAAAGGCACAGCGAGTTCTACTATATTCTTAATTGCTATGGTAGCATACCATCTTACCACCTCGTAGCTAACGCCGTCCATGCTCCTGTAAAGGGTAAACCGGTTTTCAGCCTCATTCCTGATTCCTAAGGGAAAGAGGATCTTATAGTCGTTTATTCCGGCCATGATATGGAGGTGGATCATTACCGGTCCATTCGCAGTCTCTCTACAGGGATCGAGCCGTATATAGAGATTGCGCATGTCGAAGCCGTAATATATCGCTGTTATAGCACTTTCTTTCTTATACATCGCCCCGCCGGCCTTTCTCGCCTGATAGAGACCTGCCGCCCTCCATTCAAAAAAATCGGAGACTCCGTCGATCTGAGGCGAGATGAGCCCAACCGGCTCTCTGGTTGGGCTCACCGCTCCCAGGTTTATAATAGGATTTTTGAGATACTCAGGTATTTTTTTGCCTAAGATTTTAAACACATTGCCCAGATGCATCCTGAAGAGGTGATCGAACTGCGCCTTATAATCGGTGTAAAAGTCATCATCGTACCACCAGAACCAGTCGCTCCCTTCAGCCATATATATTTCATCCCAGGCCAGTTCATTCATGTCGCGCTTCTTTTTGGAATCTCTAAGAAATCTCCAGAGCCGGCGAAACCCGGTATTAGTGGAATCACAAACCACCGCACCTTTTTTTTGGTAATCCGCAAGAAATCTCCTTGTGCGCGAGAGGCAATCCCAGGCCATATTTTCCTCGGGAGATCCGATCCACACTCCAAGATTATGGTTTATCCAGGAACCGGTATAAAGAGATTCAATCTTCTCCACGGGAGGATGGTCGTTCAGATAATCGCCAATCTTCACGCAAGCTACCTCTTTATCACATGAAAGTCTGGTATAGAGCTGTGTAAGAAACGACCGGCCGCTATTCGGATAAGATTCCCAGGGGTTCTCACCATCCAGCACAATACATACCAGTCCCTTCCGGATTGTCTTCAGCCTCTGACAGAAATCTTCCACGGCCTCCTCCGGAGGCATGTTGTGATAACCAAAACCTATCATGTCCGAAAGCGCCCTGTCCCGGAATACAACACTTACTCCTTTCCCATCATAACCGGCCAGATAGGGTTTATACAGGACATCTTCCCTACTTCCATCATCAATGGAATTAAGGAGTATCTCCTCATCGGTGGCAATCCACCTTATCCCTTCATCACAGAGGGCTGGTATCATCTCGGGGCAGACAGCGCCCTCCGATGGCCACATCCCCTCAGGAGCACTGCCGAATATCCCTTTGTGAAAGGCGATGGCCTTTCTTATCTGGGCCCTGGCATCTTCAGGGTAATGGAAACTCTCGGGCAACACCGCCCCCGGCAGGGAACGTCCGGCAAATTCACTATCCCAGAGCAGGGGAAGTATCGGATGATAAAAAGGGCTGGTGGTAAGCTCTATCTGACCTGTAGCCTGCAAATTCCTGTACGTGGAGATCACTTCGCCCAGAGTCTCCCTTTGAATCTTCATACAGTACTTTTTATCCTCTTCGGAAAAGCCGCTCCCCTTCTTCAACAGCTCAGCTATTCCCTCTTTCTTTTCGGATGCCCTATAGCCAAACCAGGAAAGGTTGAACCATACCTGGAGGTCCAGATATTCCTGTGGAGAAAAATCCGATATTACATCATCCAGCTCAGCATTTATGGTTCTCGTTCCCCTCTTCTGCAAGAGTCTCCAGTATCCGGGGTGAGGTCTTATCATCGTCTCCCAGTTTGAGGAAAAGAAATTGGATAAAAGAAATTTCTTCTCTTGAGGCTCAAGCTCACCGGCCGGTTTCATCGTATGGTCAAGGAAGGAATCGGTTGAGCCTTTATCCGCGTAATCTATTATCTGCTTCAGGAGAGAAGGGGTAAGGTTGAAGGTCTGCTTGACATCCGGAAAGTCACGAAGAATAGAGACCATGTCATAATAACCCCTCGTTGCATGGAGTCTCACCCATGGAAGGAGATACTCGCCGCCAGGGGAGTCCTTATAATACGGCTGATGCATATGCCAGTAAAAGGCCAGATGAATTTGTTTCATTGTAACTATTCAGCTCACGAAAAACAGTGGTCAGTGAACAGTGTGCAGTGGACAGTATTTTCTGACCACTGACCACTAACCACTAATCAGGTTCACGGTTAGAGAGCGATGAAAATTGAACATTGTAGGGTGGGGTTTTATACCCCACCGGCGAAAAGTGGCATATAAAATGCCACCCTACACGCCCACATCGGGCGATTAAAACCTCCCCTACCCTAATCCGGACAAGCCGGAAACAAGGAGCGCTGACGCTCGAGAGAAAAGGCAAAAGGCTAATATTCTGAAGGGAGCGAAGCTCCCGCCCCTCAAGGACGTCAGGCCGCTCCTTAAGCGATAGCGCTCTGTTGAACCGTGAACCTGACAACCTGAGTAGTTACCATATACAAATCTTTTGAACTCCAGACATCGTTAAATAGTACCTGAACGAAAACTAAAAAAAGATACTATTTCGGATAGTTAAACATTATTCAAGAAACGAAGATTTTCGAAAAGCTGTTAGCATTTAGCTATTAGCATTTAGCTCAAGGGGCTATCTGCTTGATTTTAAAAGCTAAAGGCTAACTGCTAAAAGCTAATGGCTCAAAAACTTCGATTTGGGAAATGACAATAATATGTTGTCAAAACGATAGGTTAACTATTTTTCGTTCAGGCACTAAATAGTCGAGTGGTCGAGTTGGAAATTGGTCGAGTGGGGAATAGTTTTCGGTGGATTCGCTTCGCTTAATCCACCCTACAAACTCGACTACTTGACGATGTCTGTATTTAAACCTATCTGCGTTCATCTGTGTGAATCTGTGGCTGAATAGTTACGTTTCATGAACCTTTAAACATCCACTTCTCTGAGGTACTGAGCTGCCTCCTCAGGGGAGACAGGATTTATATAAAAACCTGTCCCCCATTCAAAACCGGCGGCCTTGGTGAGCCTGGGGAGCAACTCGAGGGACCAGTGGAAATCCTTCTCTATAGTTTGCCAGTATCCTTCCCTGCATGTCAGGTTGGGAACGGTATGGATCGCATAGTTATAGGGGGGATTATTCGCCACCCTCTTCAACTTCTTGAGTATGGTCTTCAGCATACCGGCGAAGGAAGAAATCTCCTCTTCGCTTATGCTGATGAAGTTGCAATTATGTTTCTTAGGAAGGATATTCATCTCAAAGGGAAAAGCGGAAGCAAAGGCAGTGCGAGCAATAAAATGTTGATTTTCAAAGACAATTCTCTCCCCTGACTTCAGCTCACTTTTTATCATATCACAATAGATACACCTTCCGTAAGATTTAAAGTAGTGACGCGAGGCATTGAGTTGCTCCTTTAAATTCTTTGGGATTATTGGGGTAGCAATAAGCTGAGAGTGGGGATGGGCAAGTGTGGCGCCCGCTTCTTCCCCCCAGTTCTTGAAGACCGACACATACTTCAGACGGACATCCCTGTACAGGTCCTCGATTCGATCTCGGTAAACCCTTATAACTCTCGCTACCTGCACATCATCCAGCTCTTCGAGGGGCGTGTTGTGCTCCGGAGTTTCCACTATCACCTCATGGGCTCCCACCCCTCTCATCCTGTCAAAGAAAACTGTCGTTTCTCTCTCCAGATCCCCCTCCACCATCAAGGCGGGAAACCTGTTGGGAAAGACCCTGACCCTCCACCCCTTCTCATTTGGATTGGTGCCGGGTTCTCTGTCGGCCACGATCTCCGGTGGGGTGGCAGATTCATTTCCGGGACAGAAGGGACAGACCTTCGGTTCATGCTTCCTTTTCAAACCCCCGGGTCTTTTTCCTCTCTCATGTGAGATAATCACCCACCTGTCGTACAGCGGATCCTTTCGCAGCTCAGACACCTTTCTATTACACTCCTTTTACATCATTTTTTTTAGCCGGTTGACATTATTTCCAATTTTTCTTCAGTGTCATAAGTGACAAAACTCCCACGAACTGATATTTTTAATGTTATCTCAGCTACTTAAGGTAGTTTTATCATGTCTGAGTAGTTACTCTTATTTCTATATTCGTTTCATTATGTACTATTAACTCATTCTTTCCCTCCTCCTTCATTCGGGTATTAAAAACCTGACAACCGGAATAATTCCTGGTAAGACACAAACTCATCTCTTCATAAATCGAAGGGATTCTCAGTTTTCCATTCAGATATCCCGTGCAATACCCCTTAACCTCCTTTAAGGG
>JAUWQS010000525.1 GCA_030610915.1 Pseudomonadota bacterium
GTACTCCGGAAATATCTCTTTTCCGAGGTGCCCGGCCATTCTGGTGGCATCCTTCAAATCCAGGTTTTCCGATTCTTCCACTAATGGATAAACGATAAACGCCTGATTCCCCTTTTTTAGTTCCCCGCGTATTATTTCATAAACCTTGTCACGAGACTTCTCATAAAATACCTTTGTGCGAATCGGCTTTTTCCCTGGGGGCATTTCATCGATTACAGAGACATCAAGATCACCATAAACAGTCATGGCAAGGCTCCTGGGAATCGGGGTAGCCGTCATTACCAGGACATCCGGATTTATTCCCTTCTGTCTGAGGGCCGCCCTCTGAACTACCCCAAAGCGATGCTGCTCATCTATTACAACGAACCCAAGCTTCTTAAACTCAACACCCTCTTGAATTAACGCATGGGTGCCTATGATGATATTTACATCGCCCGACCCTATCCTTTCACAAATATTCCGCCTGTCCGGTAATTTTGTGCTTCCGGTAAGTATCACAGCGCTAAGGCCAAGAAGGCAGGCCCACTCCTCTATATTGGAGAAGTGCTGTTCCGCCAGTATCTCTGTCGGAGCCATAATTGCGGCCTGATAACCGTTTTCACATGCGGTGATCATCGCCGCCATTGAAACGACCGTCTTCCCACAGCCGACATCGCCCTGGAGAAGCCTGTTCATGGGAAACCTGCCTGCCATATCCGCCTCTATCTCCTCTATCACCCTGTCCTGCGCATCGGTCAATCTGAACTGGAGTATCCGGCGGAATCTTTTTTGAAGGTCTCCACCCGTCTTGAAGGAGATACCCTTCTCTAAGATATATCCCTTCTTCTTCAGAGCCATTCCAAGCTCGAAAAAGAAGAATTCATCAAAGACAAGTCTTTTGTGAGCCGCCGATGTTGCGTTATTGTATGCCTCGATATCCTGGTCGAAATCGGGGAAGTGCGTGTTTCTTATGGAATAATTTATATCGGCGAGGCGCTGTCTTTCACATATTTCCTCAGGGATCGGGCTTAAGATATATTGGGAGTAATTTTCAACCACCTCCATCATTATCCTTCTGATATATTTTTGATGCAGACCTCCCGTCTCCGAATAGATGGGAACGATTCTCTTGAAGTGGAGCAGATTATCCTGGTCGTTCTCTTCACCAAGGATCTCGAAGTCCGGATGTACGATATCCTTGCCGGATGAAAACCCTTTTATCGTCCCTGTCAATATCACCACCTCGCCCTTTTTAAATATCTTCCTCAGATAGGTATAATTCCCCTTAAACCATTTGGCCGTGAGCCTGCCGGACCCGTCGTCGATAGCTGCCTCAAATACCCTCTTTCTTCTGTACTGTTGTATCCGGGTATCTGTGACCTTTCCAATTACTGTTTCCTTATTTCCGATCTGTGCCGAAGATATCTTTTTTATTGAACGTCGGTCTTCATATCTCCTCGGCAGAAAGTAGAGCATGTCCTCGACGGTCTTTAGACCCTTTCTTCCCA
>JAUWQS010000324.1 GCA_030610915.1 Pseudomonadota bacterium
AAAACGACAAAGGAAAGAGCCCCAATATCTTAATAATAGGCAATATTATGGAGAACAGCGAATTTGTCTCTTTTCTGGAAAGCTGCGGGGCACATATATCATACGACGATCTTTGCACGGGAAGCCGCCTCTTTCATGACGATATCCCGGAGGATCTCCCCCCGCTTGATGCGCTGTGCCTGCATTTCGCAAACAGGATACCATGCTCGCGCATGAAGGAGGCCGGCAGACGTATCGAACATATTACCGATCTCATAAGGCAATACAGGATCGATGGCGTGGTCAGCTATACACAAAAATTTTGCGATCCATATCTGTACGATATCCCTCTGATAAAGGGGAATTTGAAAGCGATGGGTATACCCGCTCTGTTCGTAGAGACCGATTATTCGCCGAGGCTGTCTGGTCAGCTCAGGACACGGATTGAGGCTTTTATGGAGATGATTGAATAAATGAATATCAGGAAAACCGGCGAGAATTTAATAAGGAGTTCACTTCACTCAGGCCCTGTTTTGGGTCTGACCGACATGATAAGCAGGCATCTCGCTTATCGAAATGATGAGCTTGGCTTTAAGATATGGCTCCGGCATTTCTTTAGTATTGTGAAGGACTCTATGTTGAAGAGGAAGCCGGTAATATGGACGAGCGTATTTGTCCCGTCTGAGCTTATATATGCCATGGATTGTGTCCCTTTTCATGTAGAGATATTCGCCCTTATAGCGGCTCATCTCAATGTCAGCAAGGAGATGATTCACGCCGGTGAAGAGGAAGGATATTCATCTGACCTTTGTTCCTGTTATCGCTGCGGCGCCGGGCTTGGCAGCAGATCCTTTTTCCCAAGACCTGATCTGATAATTTCGTCATCCCATCTCTGCGACGGCTCCACCGCCTTTTTCAGGAACATGGCAGGATATTATGGAGTACCGCATCTCCTTATCGATGTCCCCTATGGAGATGGTGAGGGCGCTAAAAATTATGTTTCAGGACAGATAAGAGACGTTATCCGTGAGGCAGAAGGGATACTTTCCTCAAAGTTCAGCATGAATAAATTAGAAGAAACGCTAACAATATCCAATGAGACAAGGAGATATCATGAGCGGTTTAATAGGCTGAGAGAGCATGTCCCCGCGCCGTTTTCAGGCGCAAATGCCCTTACCTATGTGTCTGCAATGATCTTCATATCAATGGGGACATATGACGGGCTCTCCTTTTTCAGGACTCTCTGCCGGGAGGTCGAGGAAAATATTGAAAATTCAAGACCGGCAGTCTCAAATGAAAAACACCGGCTGCTCTGGCTGCACCAGGTAAGACCGTATTACAAAAACACCATCTTCAGCAACCTGGAGGCGAGGGACGCAGTCATAGCCTTCGAGGAGATAACTTATATCTTCTGGTCACCTTATGATTTAAGAGATCCGATAGAGAGTCTCGCGAAAAGGATGATGGAGAATATTAATCTGGGCCCCATAGAGAGACGATTAGATGCGACAAAGGATATGGTTAGACGGTACTCTATAGACGGTATTATTCACTTTTCCCAGTGGGGGTGCAGGTGGAGCAGTGGAGGCGCCTATATGCTAAGGAGTTATTTTATCGATAAGGGGATACCATTTCTTGTCCTGAACGGCGACTGCGCCGATCCCGCAAACTATGCCGAGGGAGCCACAAAAACAAGATTAGAGGCATTTTTAGAGATACTGGAAGGACACTAAATAATGATAACAGCGGGAATTGACATAGGATCCCTTTCAGCCGAGGCGCTTATCATGCGAGATGAGAAGATTTTGTCATACGCTATCGGGAAGACGGGGGCAAAGGTGAAAACTGCGGTGGAAAATGTCCTCAGCGATGCGCTTAAAAAAGCTTCTCTGACAAGAGACAGAATTGATTATATCGTGGGGACAGGCTACGGGAGAGTGACTCTCGACACCGCCGACAGGACGGTAACCGAGATAACATGTCATGCAACCGGCGCCCATTTTCTGTTTCCGAAGACGCAAATTGTTGTGGATATAGGGGGACAGGACAGCAAGATAATCCAGCTTGATCCGGGGGGAAAGGTTGTCGATTTTGTAATGAACGATAAATGCGCTGCGGGAACCGGGCGTTTTTTAGAGGTCATGGCGAATGCCCTTGAGCTCGACATAGAAGAACTCGGGCCCTTATCTCTTAAGTCAAGAAAAAAGGTCCCTATCAGCAGTATCTGTACGGTATTTGCCGAATCGGAGGTAATATCTCTTATAGCTGAAGGATGTGAGAGGAGAGATATCTTGAGGGGGCTGCATGAGGCAATAGTGAACAGGATAATCGGGATGGGATCAAAGCTGAGATGGAACGGTGAAGCGACAATGACCGGGGGAGTGGCCAAAAACACCGGCATCGCTCACATCCTTACACAGAAGATTCCCCGGCCTGTGAATATTCCTCAAGAACCTCAAATAGTGGGCGCATTAGGGGCTGCACTAATTGCGCAGAGAAAGCAGGGCAGTCCACGGTGATACAGATCCAATTTACTTCAAGGTGGTCGGATAATCTCGATGCCACAAAGGGAGGTGATGACGATGAGTGATGGTAAAGCATAAAGGGATGATGCTGAATAAGCGTTTATACCAGATTGCATTCATTTTTAGACAGACGAGGATGCCTATTCTACCCTGTCGTGGTGCAAAAGCACCTGTTCTACCCACGTAGTAGGTCGGGCGTCTCGCCCGACAGAGTCGCCTTTTGAATGCGACTTCGTATTAGTCACCAGGAAAGCTATTTTACATGGACGACAATCATTTTTTATAACTCAGGAGGTATAATATAATGAAAGTTGCCGAGAATATTAAAAAGTTTGGGATAAAAGAGTTATCCAATTTAGTCTTCACCAGCCCCAAGACGAGACACCTGTTACTGCCTGTGGCGGAGAGGAAGATAAAAAAAGCTTTTATGAAAAAGACCGAAGATATTTATGAGGTACCCGCAGAACTGGAGGGACAATACTACTTCGTGCGAGATCTGTTAAGGGCAGGATGTGAGAGGATGGATGAAAATTTACTGTCGCCGGATGTCATGAAAACAATGTTTCACAGCTTTATTGACAATGTTATCTTTAAAGCCGTTGAGGTTAAGGAGAGGG
>JAUWQS010000176.1 GCA_030610915.1 Pseudomonadota bacterium
ATTGTGAATCTTAGCCATTCACGGCGTGAAACTTGAAATTGGAAATTAGAAATTTGGGAGAGATGAAACGAATTTACGAGTTGACAGACTTCAGCGTGAGCTCAGCCGAGCAGTACAAAAGCATGAAGGCTGAATTTCCAATTTCTAATTTCTGATTTCAATGTTCGGTGAACGCTTATCGTGGTTCGAGACCAACACTTTAAAAATGTAATCCCCCTATTTATTGAGCTGATACGGATAGAGTTTATCCCTGAATGAGATATTGCAGAGCTTCGCGAATTCCTTAGAGGCATAAAGGAAGACTTCAATGATTCAAAAAGTTACAGAAATTAAAGATATGAAAGACAACGATTCAATAGCAGACGATTTAAAGTTTTGGCTTAGTAAATCTCCTGAGGCACGGGTCGTTGCTGTTGATTATTTGAAAAGGCAATATGATGGAAGTACAGCAAGACTTCAAAGAGTTGTTAGAGTTATTCAACGCGTATAAAGTTGAATATATGATCGTGGGTGGTTATGCCCTGGCTTTTCTTGGCGCTCCTCGATACACAGGCGATATTGACATCTTAGTCAGATGTGATGATGAAAATGCCCGCCGGGTGTTAGCCGCACTTGATGAATTTGGATTTGGCTCTGCCGGCTTGGAGAAATCGGATTTTACTTATCCGGAAAAAGTTGTTCAGCTTGGTGTGCCACCGGTTCGTATCGATATTATTACATCACTTACCGGAGTTTCAAGTGAGGAAGCTTTTTCAGGTCGGGTTAAAGGGAAATATGGAAATATCCTCGTGTATTATCTTGGGCGGAATCAATTCGTCTCAAACAAGAGGGCAATAGCAAGAAAGAAAGATCTTGCGGATTTAGAGGCGCTTGGCGAAGAATGAAAACTCTTTTTCGCCGAATCGGGTAGCGGGTCGGAGGACTTATATTAGAAAATCAATCGGCGACGGATTTCAAGGTGTTTTCGAGTTTTGCAAACATCTCAAAATGTAAGTTTTGTCCCGCTCATATTCAAAATAAACCTGTCGGGCATTTCTCTTTCAATGCATATCGATGCGTTTCTGCCCGTGCAGTGGCATGGAATTATATATGTCGGATTGATCTTTTTTATCTCTTCTATCGTCCTGCCTATGATCGGTTCAAAAAGCGGTCCGGAAAGGTGAAACCCGCCCATGACGGCATGAACCTTATCAATACCTGTAATGTTTCTGGCATAATTAACCGTGTTGACTATGCCGGAATGGGCGCACCCTGAAAGGATAACAAGACCCCTCCCCCTCAGGTTCACCGCGATGGAAGTATCGTCCTCCATGGGATCCCATTTCTCTGTGCTCCCTTCCTGGAAAAAGGCATTTGGCATCCCTTTTTCAAATTCCGTTTTCCTCTCGATTTCCCCCAAAAATAGCGCATCACCATCCAGGAGACAGCAAGGCCTTTCTGTCTCCACGAGCGTAACGCCGGCCTCCCCTACCCTCTTTCTGGTAAACCTCGGAAGATATACATTGAGATCAGCGCCGATCTTGATATACCTCGGCTGCTTGAACACACCTGGATGAACGATTAATTCAATTCCATTTCTGCCAATCATTCCAACTAAGCTTTCAAAGCCGCCAAAATGATCAAAGTGACCATGAGAAAGGGCCATGGCCTCAACCTCTTTCATTGCCGCATTGAGTATCCGGGCATTATGGGCTGCGCCGTTTTCAGAATAGCCAAAGTCAAACAGCATCGTTTTTGTCTCGTTATCCTTCGTTGTTCTGACAATCGCTGAAAAACCATGCTCCGCCTGGATAGAATTTCCTATTGCTCCATCCATGAGCTTCATGGCTCGCGTAACAATTGCACTGTTGTCGGTCGCTGTAATATCGATATAGTTGTCCTGCAACGTCAGTATCTCAATCTTATCCACTTCGTTTAAGCCGGTTACAGCCTTCACCGATCATCCCCCTTCCTTTTGAACCTCTGAACCCGTGAACGGTTTCTCATACATCATCCCCCCCTAAAATCCAATGAAGTTTATCAGTGATCGCAGATATTTTCACCGGTTTTAAGATTGCTGTTAAGATAGTCTTTTACGACCTCTTCCGGGTTATCTGAAGATGCGCCAATGATAACATCTATACCCTTTTCCGTGAATAGCCCCTGTGCTCTTGAACCCATTCCACCCGCTATAATCAGATGAGCTCCTTTTTCTTTAAGCCAGACCGGAAGCAATCCCGGTTCATGGGGTGGTGCGGGAGCCCTTTCCTGACTGAGTATCTTTTTATCTTCCATATCAACATCAAAAAGAACAAACTCTTCGCAGTGCCCGAAATGGGCGCTGAGACGACCTCCAACTACTGGCACAGCTATCCTTAAGTTACTTACATTGCCATGTGCTACAGGTGTAGCCTTTGATCCAACCTCAACCTTTTCTTCCATATTGATGATAGGCTCAACGGCCCTCGCGAATGCCTTAGCGGCTTCTGTTTTCGAGTAATGATAAACAAAAGGTTTGCCGCTATCGGAGGCCTCCACAATCTGGGGTTCAATAGGAATTTTGCCAAGGAAGGGAACTCCCATTTCCCCTGCCATTTTCTCTCCACCACCAGTTTTAAATATATTGATAACGGTCTTACAATTTGGGCAGACAAGTCCGCTCATATTTTCTATAACACCCAAAACTGGAACATTGACCTGCTTGCAGAAATTAATACATCTTCGCACATCGTTGAGAGACAGATTCTGGGGTGTGGTCACAATAACAGCTCCATCACTTTGAGGAATAAGCTGGGCCACGGAAAGTGGCTCATCTCCAGTCCCTGGAGGAAAATCTATGATGAGATAGTCAAGCTCTCCCCAGTTTACCTCGGTAAGAAGCTGTTTGATCACGTTCATCTTCATGGGACCTCTCCAGATGACCGCGTCGTCCTGATTCGGTAGCATAAAGCCTATGGACATAACCTTGATTCCATCAACAAAGTCCACCGGAAGAATAGATGTGCCGTCCGATGCCGGCCGTGCTTTTTCAAGATTGAGTAGTGTAGGAACGCTGGGGCCGTGAAAATCGGTATCCAGAATCCCCACCTTTTTGCCTTCCATGGCCAGAGAGACGGCGATATTTACGGCTACTGTGCTCTTGCCCACACCACCTTTTCCCGAAAGGACCATGATCTTATGTTTTATCTTACCCATACGACCGGCAAGCTCTTTACTTTCAGTAAACTGCTTCAACCGATCATCAGCCTTTCCTTCTTTGCCTGAACCATTTCCCGTTTTCTTGCCGCTGTTTTTACCATCAACCATTATTTATAATCCCCTTTCGATTAACACTCATTTTCTTCTCGTTTCCATGCAATAGTTGCGCACGGACAAACGAGTTTGTCCATGCCACCCGCCGTTCACGGGTTCAGGGTTCAAAGGTTGAAAGTTCACGGTTATTGCCTGTTTACATGTGGACAGACACAGACGGCCTTGAGCTCTCCAAAACGTTCAATCCCCAAAAATGGACATGTCCATTGCTTTCTAACCTTGAACCTTGAACCGTGAACCTGAGTAGTTACTTTACATCTCCAATATAAAGTACTTTATCGTCTCGTCTTTCCATCCTGATAAGATATTGATCCAACAATTCCTGGACGTATTTAATTGCTTCGTTCCTGTGCAAACCCAGACCGCTCGATATGTCACTTACTGAACAGGGACGTCGCTTTAAAAGTTCAAGGACATCATCCTGAGTCGTATGGAATTCGCCAAGATCATGGATTTTCGAATAATCTGCGATAACCTCACAATGAGGACCGAAAAACCCTGCAATTTCTTCCATTTTCTTTTTACTTACAAGACGAACAGAATCCTCAGCCGGTGTCCTGACTGCCGTATTGAGCTGAACCCTCTCCGGGTTAATTCGATCCGTCCAGGCCTTGATTTTTTCAATCTCCGTTTCTTTATCTGTAATACCGCCCGCAAGGAAGACCTCCAGCCATATGGAACCTTTATAACTCTCACGTAGCGAACATAATCCATCTGCCATTTTTTTGAAAGAAATATCCTCATGGGGGCGATTAATATATAGAAAAGCTCCTTCATCTCCCGCATCCAGCGAAGGAATAATAAGATCAGCCCCCATGACCGCATTGCGAACCTCGTCAATCCAGAATAGAGATCCGTTTGTCAACACAGCAACTGGAATATCTGTAATATCTTTGATTTCCCGAATAATGTCCCCGATACGACTATGGAGGGTTGGTTCACCCGAACCGGAAAGGGTTATGTAATGGGGACGCGAAATTTCCCGCAGCTTTTTTTTTACTTCCCGGATTATATCCTTTACCGGATAGTACTCATTCCGGGTTATTGTCTTGTTTGTCGTCCTTCCAAGCTGGCAGTAGATACAGTCATAGGTACACGTTTTGAATGGAACAAGGTCAACCCCGAGTGATCTTCCCAGTCGCCTTGAAGGAACGGGACCAAAGGTAAAACTATTCTTCACAGTATCCCTCACATCGCAAGGAGTTTCCATGCCGGAATATTCATCAACGGAATGGGATTGTCGTAAGCCGGCATAACTCCCTCTGTTTTAGAGATTTTTGCGGGCTTTAAGAACAAGATCGCCAACCTTGCACCCTATTTTGCCGGCGATAACAGGACATTTTGCATGAAGCAGAAAAAATATATTTTCATTCTCATCGGAGAGTGATTCGTAATTCCCCTGACCCTTCGCAAGTATCATATCCGATTTGTAGTAATAGTGTAAAAATTCTTCAGAGGATGATTCTAAATCAACGCCGGGAAAGTCTGCGCCCGTATCTATTACTCTCACTATATCTGTAATTCCCACAAACTTTGCATCTTCCATGGTTGCATCGTTGATGATG
>JAUWQS010000289.1 GCA_030610915.1 Pseudomonadota bacterium
CATCCTCCTTATCTGCTGGAGGAAAAATTCACCTGTGCCCGAAGCACATTTGTTTCCGGTCTGCACCGATGTTATCCTTCCATCTCTTCCGAGAACGTATACCATAAAGGTCTCTCCGCCGGCGCTGACGATGGCATTAAAGTGTTTCCCCTTGCCATTTAGATGTAAAAGGGTGGTCTCAATGGCTTCCGGCTCTGAGATGGAGGAGAGATTGATGAGGTGTCGGAATTTTCTGCCTGTTACGGCGATCTTAGAGTAGCTTTTTATATCTACTTTCTTGAGCGCTTTCAGGATGGCCTCTTGGGGGTTGCCGTTGTGGGGTTCTATAAGAATATCTGTTGTGGATACTGTTTTGCCATCCCTGCCTGCACGCAGCCCTGCAACTGACAGTGTCGTGGCTCCTATACATATACCGAGTGATTTCATGATGGGGTTCAGGGTTCAGGGTTCAAGGTTCAAGGTTCAGGGTTCAGGGTTCAAGGTTCAAGGGTTAGAAAACGGTCAACCTCTGAACCTTTGAACCCCTGAACCGTTATCAGCAAAAGATATTCCTCAATTCTGAAATATCTTCACAGG
The DNA here is from genome assembly GCA_030610915.1 of Pseudomonadota bacterium. Next base: position 577 of record JAUWQS010000289.1, read on the forward strand.
AAAAATCGGGTTTGAGCGAAAGGAGGGTATTTCTGTTGTCAAGCCCATTAAGAAACGCGCAGCTTAAAACACCGGCATTTTTTGCCAGCAGGATGTCGTTGATCCCGTCTCCTATTACCACGGCGCGGTCCGGCGCTGTCTTGAATCTCTTCAGTATCGGGGGCAACAGGCGGGGATCCGGCTTTTTATACGGGGTGTGGCCGGCGCCGATGATCTCATCGAAATAGTCTGCAATTTTTAATCTTTCTGCTATCCTCGATGTAAAGAAGTGACGTTTATTGGTAAGGATAATTTTCTTTTTATCCTGAAAATGACTGAGAGCGCTCAGCGCTCCGGGGTAAAGTTCCGTTGTATCGAGCATGTGTTTGCTGTAATGAGACATGAATATCTCCATAGCTTCATCAAATCTACCTTTGTCTTCATCGCCGAGGGATCTTCCGATAAGCTTTTCAACACCGTCTCCCACGAATTCAATTATCTTTTCCTTCTTCAGGACGGGAATTCCGAGGGTCGTAAGTGTGTGATTCACCGAGGCGGCAATATCATTACCCGAGCTTACAAGTGTTCCGTCAAAATCAAATATCATCAGGTCAATTTCTGTCATTTTATTAGGCTGTAGGCTGTTAAGCTGAAGACTGTTAGGGCTGGTTTTTTAGGCTGAAGGTTTTTAGGCTGAAGGCTGTTAGGGCTGAAGGAATATTAATTAGTACGGGCGAAAAATCTTTCGCCCCTACCTTCCACCTTCCACCTAACAGCCTACAGCCTAAACAACCTGAGGGCGGCAGCCCTACACCCACCTGTCAGATCTTTTTTTAGCCTCGTATTCGGCTTTCAGGGCTATGTGTGTCGCCTCTGTGATATGTTCCGCCTTTGTCCACTCCTCGAATTTTATGTCAGCGCCAAAGATGCCCGCCATTTCATCACTGTCATCTACAATAGGCGCGGATATTGTTATACATAATGCGCCGGTCATCTTTGATATATAGAAATCGGTCACATGCACCCTGCCGGTCTGCGCCGGTTTAATAAACCATTCTCTGTCCGTCTGGTCGATTCCCACGCCAAAGTCTTCATATTTTGCCCTGTCTGCGATACTGGTGATATTCCGTGTCGTTTTTTTGCCATCCATATCCACAACATAGGCAAATTGTATGGGGGGGTTCTCATCGATGAACTGTCGCATAACCGGTTCCTGAAGTCTCGAATCCATCGTCTTCATGGCTGGATCTTCAAGTATCTGCTCCACAACGGCAGTGGCAGCCTGGGAGACTTCATACTTTATCTTCTCAAGGTCGGACATGAATAGTTCCGGGAGAAATTTTCGAGCCATCTCCTCCATCTCTTCATGTGAGATGCTGGTAATCCTTCCCGATTCATACTGTTTTGTAACCCATTTCCGGATCTTTGATATGCCGGGATGTCTTTTATCAATAGCATCCTCTCCCCTGAGACCGAGATTCAGATTCAGCCAGTACGCTATTCCGGCCTTTCCCGACTTGTCGGTAATCGCCGACACCGCCGGTCTTTTCAATATTCTGTCGGTGTCAAAAATATTGTATATCTCCTCATTCTTGAGCAGGCCATCGGCATGAATGCCTGCGCTGGTAACATTGAAATTCTGCCCGGCGAAGGGGTAATTTGCCGGAATTTTAAGACCTAATTCTCTTTTAAAATAGTCGGCAATATCTGTGATCACGGTCGTGTCGATCCCGTTGTCGGCGCCCTTGAGTCCGATATATTCAATAATAAGGGCCTCGATGGGGGAATTGCCGGTTCTCTCTCCCAGTCCGAGCAGTGTTCCGTTTGCGGCGCCGCACCCGTAGAGCCAGGCAGTAGAGGCGTTGATAAGGGCCTTGTGAAAATCGTTGTGGCCATGCCATTCAAGGAGATTTCCCGGGACCCCTGCATCCTCGATAAAGGCCATCACCAGTTTATCGACGCTGCGCGGCAGAGACGCTCCGGGATAAGTAATCCCATAACCCATGGTGTCACAGAGCCTGATCTTGATATCGATGCCGCTCTCCGCTCTCAGCTTCATCAGTTCAATGGCAAATGGAATACAGAATCCGTAAATATCCGCTCTTGTTATGTCTTCAAAATGGCACCGGGGGATGATGCCCTTATCAAGGATTGATTTTACAATGCTCAGATAATCTTTGAGGACCTGCCGTCTTGTTTTTCTTAGTTTGAGGAAGATGTGATAATCCGAAACGGAGGTCAAAATACCCGTTTCCTTAAGCCCTGCTTCGGAAATCAGGTGAATATCATCCTTGCTGGCCCTAATCCATCCGGTTACTTGAGGGTATTCCAGCCCTGATTCGAGGCATTTTTCCACCGCTTCTCTGTCTTTATTGCTGTAAAGAAAAAATTCAGATTGCCTTATAATCCCGTTTTTGCCGCCGAGCCTGCCCAACATCCTGTATAGGTCAACAATCTGCGGCACAGTGAAGGGTGGTCTTGCCTGTTGGCCGTCTCTGAAGGTGGTATCGGTTATGAATATCTCATCTGCCGGGTTGATTGGAATAACCTTGTGATCAAAATCTATTCTGCATACCTCGTCATAAGGAAAGATACCCTCCTGGAGATTCGGTTCATCTACATCTTTAAGATCATACTGCCAGAATCTTGTATGTTCATGATCGAGGACTCTTTTTTCTCTATTCCACTTTGCCATTGGGAATCCTTAACTTAGGTAGATAGGCTGAAGGCTGAAGGCTGTTAGGGCTGAAGGAATATTAATCATAACTACCTTCTACCTAACAGCCTTCAGCCTAAACAACCTAAACACACCTACACTATTTTCAGAGAAAGCTCCATCA
>JAUWQS010000014.1 GCA_030610915.1 Pseudomonadota bacterium
GCATAGGTCTTTATAAAGATTCTTGAATAGACCGGTTCAGGAAGTAATCGAAAGTTTTCATTTTCGATAGCTTCAAGAAATGCAACTCTGATCTTGGTTGCCTTGGATATATCTACGAGAGCAATTCCCTTGGATTCTCTGATTACTCTTAAATCAGGAACAATCTTTTCCAATTCTTCAGATGGTGTGTCATTCTCATTTTTCATGGGATCCTGAACTCTTTATATCTAAGGTTATCCGGGAGGCTGTCCGAGAATGGCTATTTTCCGCAATCTCTGCGTCAGGCTCAGATTTTAATCCTCAAAATACTCAATGTATTCCTGTGGTTAAAATCTTCGCCTTCCTTGACCTTGCAAAATTTTTTTCACTCTCGGATAGCCTCCTGTTATAATTCAAGCAGTTAGCACTAATTTTATGGTTGCGCAACAAAAAGTTGATATTGGGGGCCCTGTCTGCCGTGCCGGCACAGGCAGGTGCACTCAGACAGGTCTCCCAAATTTCTACTTTCCAATTTCAAGTTTCAAGCCGTGTTCGGCTTTATAACATCATCTCATATGCCAGCTTGGCCGCCCTTTCGGCCGCGCCAGGACTGCCCAGTTTTTCCCTTACCATGGAAAGTTCCTGCTTAATCCTCTCCATCCTTGAGCTGTTCGTAAGTATGTCGTGAATCTCCTCCGCCATATTCACAGGTGTGACTTCGCCCTGTATAAACTCCGGCACTATGGTCTTTCCGGCAACTATATTGACTAAGCCAATGTTGTTTATCTTGATGAATATCTTTCCCAGATAGTAAGAGAGCATGGAGACCTTGTATAAGATAATCATCGGCGTTTCCAGCAGAGCCGTCTCCAGAGTGGCCGTCCCCGAGGCAACCATGGCAATGTCCGACACACCGATTACATCGTAAATATCGTTAGTTACGACCCTGATCTCTACGGGATACCGGTCGATTATCTTTGTCACAAAATCAGCCTCTATCGTATCGGCCAGGGGTAGCACAAACTGAATCGGGGCCAGTTTTCTGCTGAGAATCTCAGCCGCTTTCAGCATCTCAGGAAGAAGTCTCTTCACCTCGTTCTTTCTGCTTCCCGGGAGAATTCCTACCGTAGTAAATCCCTCTTTCAGTCCGAATCTTTCCAGCGCCTCTTTCCTTGAATATCTTTTCTTTACTACATCGAGAAGAGGATGGCCGACAAAGCTGACCTCTAATTTAGACTTGTCATACACCTGCGCCTCAAAGGGAAGAATAACCGCCATCCTGTCAACAACTCTCTCAATTTTCCTGATCCTCTTTTTTCTCCATGCCCATACCTGAGGACTTATGTAGTAAAACACCCTGATCCCGTTTTTCCTGGCCGTCCTGGCCAAATGAAGGTTAAAGTCGGGGTAATCGATCAGTATCAGAAGATCAGGTCTAAATTCACGCAGGGATCTTTTAAGCAGGCCCATAACCTTCAATATAAACCTGAGCTTGAAGATGACTTCCGTAAGCCCGACAACCGCCATATCGGACGAACTTGCAATAAGCCGGGCACCCGTCTCCTCTAACTTTCTCCCTACGATTCCATAAAATCCGACAGAAGGATCTATACGCTGAATTGCCCTTATTAGATTGGAACCGTGCAGGTCTCCTGATGCCTCTCCCGCAACGATCATCACATTTTTTGATTTGTCATTCCCCTCGCAAGGGAAGGCAGGGGTACGTTTGTCAGGAAGGATATTATACCCGCTTTCTGGTATCATTGGATACTGGTTTTCATCTTCTCAATAATGTGGAGGGCCAATTTCAGTGACTCCCTTCCATCGATACCCGAGACCAACGGAGGAACCCTTCTGGCAACAGAGTCAAGGAAAGATATTATCTCCTCTTCCAATGGATCCTCTTTCTTTACCTCCACATTGTTCTGGACTATCTCTATCCCACCTTCGGAAACATTCTTCCTGCCAAGCGAGACCAGTTCCCTCTTTCCATAGTCAACAGAATGATATCCTTCAACCCCAAAAAACCTTATCTTCTGCATCTTTTTATTTGTTATCCGGCTTGCGGTAAGGTTGGCCACGCAACCACTCTCAAAGGTAATCCTGGCGTTGGCGATATCGATCTTATCCGATAAAACGGATACCCCGACTGCTTCTACATCCCTTACAGGAGATTTTACAAAATGGAGTATTATATCAAGGTCATGAATCATCAGATCCAGGATTACGTCAACATCCGTCCCACGGCTCCCGAAGGGGTGAAGACGATGAGCCTCAATAAAAAGAGGTGCTCCTGTGACCTTTTCCAGAGCGACTATGGCGGGATTGAATCTTTCAATAAATCCTATCTGAAGTATTGCGCCCTTCTCATCAGAGATTGCAACAAGCTCATCGGCCTCCTCAAGGGTTGCCGCCATGGGCTTTTCAAGAAGGACGTCGATTCCCGATTCAAGAAAGTCTTTTGCAATTTTGTGGTGTGACCCGGTCGGAACGGCGATACTTACCGCGTCAACCTTTCCTGTAAGGTCATGATGATCGAACATGGCATCGCAGTTGTATTTTTCTGCGGCTAAAAGCGCAGATTCTTTAACCACGTCAACCACGCCGACAACTTTGCAGCTTGGCAGTTTCCGGTATTTTTGCAGATGGTAGTTCCCGAGATGTCCCGTTCCCACCACCCCCACTCTTATTTTCTTCATCTATTCCTTTTTGGTAAGAGTTCACCGCAGAGCTCGCAGAGAGCGCAGAGAAACTATTAAGGTAATAGCTCAATAAATAGGGGCAAACTCCGGTATGTAAAAGTGATTGTGAATCTTAGCCATTCACGGCTTGAAATTGGAAATTTGAGAGAGATGAAACGAATTTACGAGTTGACAGGCTTCGGCGTGAGCTCAGTCGAGTCGTACAAAAGCATAAAGGCCGAGTTTCCAATTTCTATTTTCTAATTTCAATATTCAGTAAACGCTTACCGTGGATCGAGACCAACACTTTAAAAATGTAACCCCCTATTTATTGAGCTGATACTGATTAATATTCCTTCAGCCCTAACAGCCTTCAGCCTAAACAACCTAAATCTAAACCTGAGTTACCTACATATCCCCCTCTCGGATTTTTTAATAAACTCAAGGAGATGCCTTACTTCAGGTACGTCATTGTACTCCTTTTCCACCATTTCCAAAGATATCGAAAGCAGGTGCTCTGATCTAAACAGCATAAGATAAGCCTTCTTCAGCGCCCGGATAGTCTCTTTTGTAAACCCTCTTCGTCTGAGGCCGATCAGGTTAAGACCACATACCTCCATTTGATTGCCCGCCGCCAGCACATATGGGGGAATATCCTTCACCACGGCAGATGCGCCGCCGATCATGCAATGGCAGCCTATGCGCGTGAACTGGTGAACGCCGGTCAGGCCGCCAATTATGGCATAATCATCAATATGCACGTGACCTGATAAATTCACGACGTTGGCCATCACAATGTTATTCCCCAACTTGCAATTATGAGCAACATGACAGTATGCCATTAAAAAATTATTATCCCCTACAATTGTTACACCGATGTCGGCGGATGTCGCCCTGTTGATGGTGACATACTCCCTTAGCGTGTTGTTGTCCCCTATGACAACCCTTGATTCTTCCCCCTCGAATTTCAGATCCTGCGGGATGCCGCCGAGGGAACAGAATTGAAAAATACGGTTCCCTTCGCCTATGTCGGTGTGGCTTTCTATGACCACGTGGGGGCCGATAATCGTGTTTTTGCCTATTGTTACATTAGGACCGATAATGGAATATGGTCCTACCTCAACCCCATCGCCCAGAGATGCTTCGGGTGATATGACTGCCGTCGGATGGATCTTCATTACTTGCCTCAGTTTCATCCGCAGATTACGCAGATTCTCACGCTCTGCATAATCTGCGGAGTAACTACTCAAGTTCACGGTTGATAACTTTTAACCGTTGTAACTATTCAGCCACCGATCTACGAGGATCATCACTGATATTTTTTCTCCTATTTCCTGTCTCCACGCAGTTATTTCGTAATTTTCGGACTTTCGTGATCGTTTTAAATTCTTTTTCCATTTCTGCAAGAACCTTACAATTAAGAGACTAACAGCCTTCAGCTTACCCACCTGTACAGTCACGTGATTTCTTTGTATTTAAACCTAAGCTGCGTTCATCTGTGTGAATCTGTGACTGAGTAGTTCTCTGCGAATTTAGTTTCTCCGTTCCAGCACTTCAATCCTCTTCAAAAGAGATCTTATGGTCTTTTGCATCTCAGGCAACCGGGGAAGACATGCCTGTACCCGCAGCCAGGCACGGTGAGGCATGTGTAGAGTGCCGGATACCATCTGGTTCGGCGGGATATCTTCGTGAATGCCTGACTGACCTCCGACCATGACATTGTCACCTACTTCAATGTGTCCGGCCAATCCAGCCTGGCCACCGAGTATCACACTTCTTCCCAATTTTGTACTGCCGGAAATCCCTACCTGGGCTACAATAACGGAATTCTCGCCGATTACGACATTGTGAGCGATCTGGACCAGATTGTCGATCTTTACTCCCCTTTTTATCCACGTCTTTCCAAGAGTTCCACGATCTATGGTGACATTTGCCCCAACCTCCACATCGTCATCGATCCGAACAATCCCTACCTGAGGTATCTTTAGATTTTCCCTTCCCGGATTGGCGAACCCGAATCCATCGCCTCCAACAACCACTCCCGCATGGAGCATCACCCTTTTTCCTATTAAGCATCTCCTGTAAACGGAGACATTGGGATAAAGAATCGAATTCTCGCCTATCACGGCATCATTACCCACAAAGACGCCGGGATACAGAATAACTCCCTTTCCGATCTTAGCTCCACGGCCGATGTAGGCGCCAGGGTAAATGGTCGCATCGTCGGCTATTTCAGCCCCATCTGCTATGAAGGCGTCTTTACTGATCCTTACAGCATCCAGCTCATCAGGATAGAAGAGGCCGAGAATCTTTGCCAATGCTGCATATGGATCATCGACCACTATAAGGTTTTTATCCCGATTCTCCGTTTGCGGAGAAACCAGAACGGCGGAGGCGCCGGTTGTTGCAAGCTTTTCTCTATATCCGGGACTTGCGATGAAGGTAAGATCGCCCTTTGCGGCGTCATCTATCCCCTTGATGTCATGGATAACGACATTGCCGTCTCCCACAAGCGTGCCGTTCAAGAATTCAGCGATTTCGCTCAGTTTCTTTTTCATTAAGTTAAGGCATTCCTCTTAAAAGCACCCCAAGGGCATTTTCCGCGGGGCGCCTACAGTTTGAGTAGTTACGCACGGACAAACAAGTTTGTCCATGCCACCCGCCTGTAATAGCCTTCAGGTTTTCGGTGGATTCGCTCCGCTTAATCCACCCTACAAACTTAACTCGAAACCCGAAACTCGTAACTCGAAACTCTTACTTCTTAGCTTCGTAACTTTTATCGAATTTTTTTATCACCTTGTCCGTTATGTCATTTTCCTTAGAGTGAAAGGCAAGACCCTGGGTATTTACATCAAGTATCATGGTATACCCTTCCTTCTCTCCTATGTCATTCACAACCTTGAGTATCTCAGGGATAAGCTGTTTGGAAAGCTCCTGATCCTTCAACTTCAGCTCCTCGTTGGAATCCTTGACCATTCTCTGGTAGTCCCTGAATTTTCGCTGGTAATCCAGTTCCTTTTCATTTACGGCATCCGGAGTCAGTGTCATGCGCTGCATTTCCAGTTCTTCCTTCAGTTTTTTAAGTTCGGCCTCTTTTCCCTGTATCACAGCCTTGTCCTTTTCAACGGCCTTTTTAAATTCCAATGAGGCCGTCTTCCCGGCCTTTGATTGGATCATTATCTTTCTCAGATCGATAAATCCTGTCCTGTCACCTGCAAGGGCATATGATCCGGACAGAACAATGGACAATACAACAACAAAGGTAAAAATCAAAATACCATATCTTTTCATAGAAATTCCTCCTTTTTTCGTAACGGTTCAACGGTTAAAAGCCATCAACCGTGAACCTGAGTAGTTACACACGGACAAACAAGTTTGTCCATGCCACCCGTCTGTACTCAATTTAGGCTGAAGGCTGAAGGAAAAACAACCTAATAGCCTTCAGCCTTCAGCCTAAACAACCTAAGATGCCTACATAAACAACCCGCCAATACTGAATTCCCATCTGCTTGCGGACTCATCATCCTGTTTGTCAAGGACATGTCCCCACTCCAGTCTCAAGGGACCTATGGGAGAGTACCAGCGGATACCTATTCCAGCGGTCTCCCTCATATCATTGAGGTGATAACCGTGATCCCATGCATTTCCCGTGTCGTAAAATACCACCCCCTTCATCCCCGCATCCTTGATCAGGGGAAATACGAATTCCACATTGAAACAGACCATCGTCTCTCCGCCAATGGGGTCGCCGGTCTCAAGATCCTCAGGGCCTACGTCTCTGAGCCCTCTCAGTGAATTAATCCCTCCGAGATAGAAACGCTCATATATCGGTATCTTTTTGTCTTCATTTTTATGCATAAGGCCCGCGCGCCCGCGAATGCTGAATACCGTATCAAACGGGAGAGGGAAAAACCAGGTGGATGCCCCTGTGTATTTCGTAAAACTGGCATCCCCCTGAAGCAGCCCGCCGGTATATTCCAGGGAGATTTTGTTTTTAGAACCTCTCGAGGGAAACATTATATCGTCCGTTGTATCCCTTATGAGGGTTGTGGTAATGCTGCTGGATGTCGTTTTACCTTCCTGTTCCCTGATATAGTATGATGCATATTCATCCATGTCGGTTATGTCATTTGTCGAAAGCCTGTATTCAACGTAGCCTTTCACATATGCCCAGAGGGGATAGCCCAGCGTGACCCCGAAACCATCTGTCTTTAGATCATAGCTGTCCCACTCCCGCTCTGAATCCCATAGTTCAAATTTGCTCCACAAAGGTATATCGAAAAGCCAGGGTTCGATAAATGAGAGTTCGTAATGGGTTGTTTCTGCTCCAAGCTGGGCTGTCAGGTTGAGGGTCTGTCCTCTTCCGAAGAGATTTTGCTGTGATATCCGGGCCATAAAGACTGCCTTATCTACGGCGCTGTATCCGCCTCCGATACTAAACATTCCTGTAGGCTGTTCCTTTACACGGATATTGATGTCCGTCAGGTTTTCAGCGGGCCCCTTAACCGTTTGAAAATCGACCTCCTCAAAGTAGCGAAGCCGGTTAAGTCTCATATAGCTCCTTTTCAATCTGTCACTGTTGTAAATATCTCCCTCTGCAAATGCGAGCTCCCTCCTGATGACCTTGTCTCTCGTCTTTATGTTTCCGCTAATGGATATCCTGTTAAAATATACCTGATTCCCCTTTTTAATATTGTAGGTTACATCCACCTTCTGATCTTTTTTATGGGGCAGTGTACGCGGTGTTACGTCACTGTAAGCATACCCTTCATTATTGCACATCCGGGTGAGATAATCAATGTCCTTGATAATGGATTCCCTGTCGTAGTAATCATTCTTGTTGATTTTCAACTTCTTAAGAAGCTCAGCTCTGGAAATGGAAAGTGTATCGCCGGCAATTCTCACAACCCCCACCCTGAACTGCTTTCCCTCCAACACAGATATCTTTATATGTATGCCCTTCTTGTCGTGGATGATTTCCGGCTCACCGATCTTTGCATTGATGTAACCGCTGTTGAGGTAAAAAACTTTCAGCTTATTTATGTCCTGCCTCAATGTATCTTTCTTCAGGATACCGGAGTCGCTAAGAAAATGAAGGAGTCCCCATTCAGAGGTATCCATCATTTCCCGCAAATCCTTATCCGTGTACGCATCATTTCCCTCAAAGGTTATGCTCTCTATGTACAGTCTCTCATGTTCGGTTATATTGAAGATTACATAGACGTTTTTACCTTCTTCTTCCTCCATGGCGTAGTTTACCTCCGAGTTGAAGTATCCCTTGTCGTCATAGAGGGTTTTGATCTTCCGGGCATCTGCGGCCACCTTGTCCGGATCAAGGGCCTGACGGGTTCTGACAGTCAATACCCCTTCTATCTCTTCGGTTTCTATTGCGTCATTTCCCTTGATCTCGATATCGGCTATCATGGGTTTTTCCTGGAGCGCGAAGGTGATGATCTTCCCCTCCGGACTGCCTGTGACATCCACAGTTACATCGCTGAAATAGCCCATCTTATAGATGGCCTTGATATCGGAAGAAAGTCTCTTTTCAGAGAAGAGTCTTCCTTCAGCGCTTTTCAGCACATTGTATATGGCGCTGTCTTCAACCTTCTTGTTACCTGTAAACACTATTTTTGATATCCTCTGCCCACGTGATATCTTCAAAAAAATCTCTTCCGTCAATTGGGCTGAGATGTCGCTTAGACTTTCAACACCGGAACCCTGCACAAAAAAACTCTCCGAGACCTTTTCCTCTTTGACATTGACAAACCTGGCATCTGCGCTGATCAGATTGCCTATTCTGGAAAGACTTCCCATTATAACAAAATCGGCGCCCGCTTCCCTCCCAACCCTTCCGGCAAGCTCCTCATCCACCTTCTTTCCCCTGATTATCTTTGAGAAGACATCTTTTTGGATTATCTGTGCATATCCTGTTTTTATAAGTTCAGCCGAGATGCCGTTGTATATTTGTTCCTGCAGATAGCTTCTATCCTCCTTGCTGTAAATCTCAAAGGGCAAGACTGCGACCTTCTTCAGTTCTTGCGCAAAAAGACCCTGAGAGATCAAAAATTGCAACAATATCAAACTAAAAAATACTTTTGAGAAAAATAAGATTCTTTTATTCAATGGCATAAACCTTTCCGTTCCGCAGGCCTGTGGCGCGGGACATCCGGCTGGCCAATTGTCTGTTATGTGTAACCATGATCAGGGTAATATTCCTTGTTTTGTTCAAGTTTATCAGGATATCTTCTACCTTCTTCCCGGTTTCAGTGTCAAGGTTTCCTGTTGGTTCATCGGCCAGGATTATATCGGGTTCCATTATAAGCGCTCTCGCAACGGCGACCCTCTGTTGCTCGCCTCCGGAGAGCTCCCCCGGTTTGTGGGTCAGCCTGTCACCAAGCCCCACCTCATCCAGAACATCCCCAGCCCTCTTTCCGGCATCCTCTTTAGACATGCCATTTATCAACGCCGGCATCATCGTATTTTCCAGGCTGTTAAACTCCGGCAGAAGATGATGGAATTGAAAGACAAAGCCTATTTTTTTATTTCTAAACTCAGCCAGTTTTTTCTCACTCCAGTCAAAGACATCGACGCCATCGAAGAGCAAAGAGCCGGAGGTTGGATGATCCAGTGTGCCGAGAATATGGAGAAGGGTGCTTTTCCCCGCCCCTGAAGCGCCAATAATTGCGAGTGATTCCCCTCTGTCAATCTCAAGATCCAATCCCTTCAATATCTCAATCCTGTTTCCATCTTTGACAAAGCTTTTATTTAAGTTGCTGACTTTTATCACTTTATTCATATCGCAACGCCTCGGATGGGTCCAGTCTCGAGGCTCTCAGGGATGGGTAAATCGTCGACAGAAAACAGATCAGCATGGTTCCGGCAACAATGATCAGAACATCCCCGTAATTTACCTGTGAAGGAAGTTCCGTCAGATAGTATACATCACCAGGAAGTATCTTAAATCCGAAAATTTTCTCAACGAATACGGATATCTTCTCTAAATTGATGGCAACAAAAAGACCTCCGATGCAGCCTAAGATGGTGCCGGCCGCGCCTATAATAAGTCCCTGAAACATAAATATCTTCATGATGCTTTTTGCGGTCGCGCCCATGGATTTCAGTATTGCTATATCCCTGTTTTTTTCCATAACAACCATAATAAGGGTGGTAATGATATTAAAAGCGGCAACCAGCACGATCAAACTCAAGATGATAAACATGACCCTCTTTTCCAGTTTAAGCGCCGAGAAGAGATTTTTGTTCATCTGTGTCCAGTTTCTGGCCCAGTATGGATATCCCAACTTTCTTTCGATCTCGCTTGCGATTACTCCCGCCTTGTAAATATCAGTGACCTTTATCTCGATTCCAGTTACGAGGTCATCATCCATACGGAGAAATTTCTGACAGTCCTTAAGAGACAGGAAGGCAAGCGATGAATCATATTCATAGAATCCCGAATCAAAAATCCCAACGACGAGAAATTTCTTCATCCTGGGCACCATTCCCATCGGAGTGGAGACGCCCATGGGAGACAGGACATTCATCGTCTCAAAGAGAGACACACCGAGGCTCCTGGATAATTCTTTTCCTATGATAATTCCGGGGAGTCCCGCAATGTCAGCTTTAAGCTTTATGGAACTGCGCGCTTTGGGGGAAAGATAGTCAACGCTCCCTTTCTCCATCTTTCCCAGACTTATTACCCTAAGGGCGCTTTCAATTGATAATCCTCTCAGCACCACGCCGCTTACATTTTGGCCTTTCTTCAACATAGCCTGACTGTATATAAATGGTGTTGATGCAACGACACCTTCAACACCTTCGATATCTCCCATCACCTCTTTATAATCCCTCATTCCACCATTGTATTTCATAAGGACAATATGAGAATTTATACCCAGTATCTTCGTCCTGAGTTCAGTCTCAAAACCGTTCATAACCGCAAGCACAATAATCAGAGCCGCAACGCCAAGAAATATCCCGCCTACGGATATGATAGTGATGATTGAAATAAAGGCCTGCTTTCTCTTTGCCCTGAGGTATCGGAGACCTATGTGTAGTTCGTAGGACATAAATGAGTTTCGGGTTTCGGGTTTCGGGTTTCGGGTTTCGGGTTTTTCTTGTTCCCAAACTGGAGTTTGGGAACAAGAGACTTCAGTCTTTGACCTTCGACCTCATGTGTGGGAAGAGGATGACATCTCTGATGGAGGGCGAATTAGTAAAGAGCATTACGAGTCTGTCTATTCCGATCCCTTCTCCCGCGGTTGGAGGCATTCCGTATTCCAGCGCCTGGATGTAATCCTCATCCATCTCATGGGCCTCGTCATCTCCTGCCTTTCTTGCCTCGATCTGCATCATAAACCGCTCCCTCTGATCCACGGGATCGTTCAACTCCGAAAAGGCATTGGCAATCTCTCTGCCGCATATATAAAGCTCAAACCGGTCGACAAACCCCGGATTGCCGGCGCTTTTTCTTGATAGTGGCGAGACCTCTATGGGATAATCAGTAATAAAGGTCGGCTCAATCAGATTTTTCTCCACCATTCCGTCGAATATCGACATGATCACCTTCCCCAATGGCTCGCCATCCTTGATCGGTAGTCCCAGGCTCTTTGCATACTCTACAGCCTTTCCAGCGTCTTCAAGGATATCAGGAGCGATGCCGCAGTGCTTTATGATAGACTCCTCAACAGTCACCCGCTGCCATGGAGGTGTCAGATCTATCTCCATGCCCTGGTAGTTGATCGTATATGTGCCAAAAAGTTCCTTTGAAATATCAATTATCAGCTCCTCCGTCATATCCATAAGATCTTCATAGGTCGCGTAGGTCTGATAAAATTCCATCATGGTGAATTCCGGATTGTGAAATGTGGAAACCCCTTCATTTCTGAAGCTTCTGTTTATCTCATATACCCTCTCCAATCCGCCAACAATGAGGCGTTTCAGATAAAGTTCAGGCGCTATCCTCAGATAGAAATCCATCCCGAGGGCATTGTGATACGTCTTAAAGGGTCGCGCGCTAGCGCCGCCTGCCATGGGATGCATCATGGGCGTTTCCACCTCTAAAAAATCTCTCTCATTCATAAAATTCCGGATTAGTTGAATGATCCTGCTTCTGTTATAAAATACCTCCCTCACCTCAGGATTAACAATCAGGTCGAGGTGTCGCTGCCGGTACCTTTTTTCGACGTCGGTGAGACCATGCCACTTCTCCGGCAGAGGCCTTACCGCCTTTGATAAAAGCCTGATCTTTACCGCTTCAACTGTCAGTTCTCCGGTCTTTGTCTTAAAAACCCTCCCTGTAAGAGAGATGATATCGCCCACATCGAGCCTTTCAAAAACGGAAAAGGCCTTTTCCCCTATCGTGTTCTTTTTTACATACGCCTGGATTTTCCCCTCACTGTCCTGAATATTAATAAATGCCGCCTTGCCAAAATTTCTTACCGCCATAAGCCGGCCGGCCAGGGTAAATTCCTCGTCTATTCGTGCAAGATCATCACTGTCCATATTATCAAAGCGGGCCAGCACCGACCTGGTCGTGGCGGTTACAATGACATCGTTTGGATAGAGATCGATGCCGTCAGCCTTGAGCGATTCTATCTTTTCTTTCCTTTTCGTGAGGAGCTCATTTTCTTTCATAGAAACGTCTGATTCCCTTTATAATTAGTTTGAGGTAACTATATTTTTCCCATGATTTAGTCAAGAAATATTGTAACTGGTACTTTCCCAAGTTATAGATTTGAGGAGGTGAGCGAGGGAAACTGAAGAGGAAGAGCCTTTTGGATCCGTTTACTGATAACATTGATTCATAGCTTGATGAAGATATTGAATATCAAGCCACCTGGATTTACGATCGACTCTGCAACATGGGTTTTACCTGTCTGCGTGCGACGCACAGGCAGGCCGGAAGCTACGAGACAGTAAAGAGAAAGGTGCATCAGATCAAGGCCGAACGGCAGAGGAACAGGGCAAGAGCTACCTTTCATTCCTCGATGAACTTCTGGAAGAAGAGGTTGCCTGCAAGGAGCAGCGTCGCATAGAGACAGTGCTGAAGATATCGGGACTCCCCTTTATCAAGGGCATTGACGAGTTCGATTTTACCTTTCAGCCCAAACTGGATCGACAGAAGGTGATGTCACTTTTAGATCCGACCTTTATCAGGCAGAAAGGCAATGTGATTTTCTTGGATCCTCCCGGTGTGGGCAAGACTCATCTAACCGTATCCCTCGCATTAAAGGCCTGTCGGGTCGGCATGAGTATCTATTTTACCACCATGGAGGATCTGATCGGAACGCTGAAAAAAGACCATGAGGCCGGTCGCAGGGGCAGGCGGGTATGCTATCATCTCCCGTGGGGTATAAAACCCCACCCTACAATGATACGTGAGAGTGGTTGTGGATCGAAACCAACATTTTAAAAATGTAATCCCTCCATTTATTAAACCGACACCCTTTCCCCTTGCCTGAAAATGATTTGCGCCGGACTGTGGCACCAAAAACAAAAACCCCTCTTTGATTGTAGAAATTAGCAGATAAGATCCTGGGTGTCGTCACAGTTAATGCTCTTCCTTCTCGGCATATCCTGTAATCATGGCGATAAAATCTGCAAAGATGGTATGACCTGTAGTGGCCAGATAGATATGAGCGATAAAAAAAGCTGTAAATATGATAGCCATAATGTAATGAAAAACGG
>JAUWQS010000352.1 GCA_030610915.1 Pseudomonadota bacterium
AGTCAATGAAGTTACAGCTCAAATGCTGCGGGAATATCAGAAAAGTGAGGGAGTAAAGAGTGGTTCCGAGAAGCTGACAGGTGGAAACACAGCCCTGGAAGAAAAGGTTGATCTTTCCGCTGCGGCAAGAGAGATTCAAAGTGCGAGGGATGAAATTGACAGGCTTCCCGATGTCCGTGACGAGAAGGTTAAGGAATTGAGGACTCAGATTGAGCAGAATACTTACCACGTGAGCGCAGAGGATATAGCTGAAAAGCTCGTGGCTGAATCACTTGTGGATGTCATTGTTTAGGCTGAAGGAAAAACAGCCTTCAGCCTTCAGCCTAAACAACCTATAAACAGCCTTCAGCCTAAACAACCTAACAGGACACAGATATGTTCCACCAGAATGCCGACTTGAAATCTCTTTATCAATCGCTGTTGTCTATCCTCAAAAAGGAGATCGAGGTCTATGAGGAGTTCCACATCTCCATGGTGCATGAGAGGAAAGTGTTGGCGAGGCCTTCCATTGATGAACTCTGTGAGAGTAACTCGAAGAAGGAAACGTGTATCTTAAAAGCAAGGATGCTGGATGAAGCGAGGATTAACCTGATAAGAAAGATTGCAGACTTTTGCAATATTGAGAAAGAAAATGTCAACATTTCAACCCTGCTTTTCTTTGCCGGCGACAATCACAGGAGAGAATTAAAAGAGTCTCAATCAGCGCTGCGCTCTCTTATAATGAGTGTGAGAGAGTTTAACGAAGAAAATAAAACTCTTCTAAACTCTTCTCTTTTTTACGTGAGAAACTCCATAGATTTTATCAATAATTTAATGTCTCCCGGTTCAACATATATGAATACAGGACAGATGAACATGAGCAAAGTGAGCGGAAAGATGGTGTGCGCGGAGGGATAGACAGATGTCAAATATATTTCAGATATTAAACACGTCGAGAGATTCCCTGCTTGGCCACCAGACCGCTATAAATGTAACGGCATCCAATATCGCAAATGTCAACACCCCCGGATATTCAAGACAGCGAGCTGTATTCAGCTCATCCGGCTCCCTTGAGAGCGGAACAGTTGGTGTTAAGATTACCGATATAGAGAGAATCTATGACAGATTGCTCGAAGTTCAGGTTACTGATCAGGAACAAAATGTGGGTTACAGCGAGGCCCGCAGCGATGCGCTCAATAGGGCTGAATCCGTCTTTAATGAGAGTCAGGGTGGCGGCATCAATGAATTGCTGAATGAGTTCTGGAGCGCATGGGAAGACCTGTCGGCCAACCCAGACGGACAGGTGGAAAGGCTTGCCATGAGTTCGGTTTCACAGAGTCTTGCATCTGTCTTCCGGCAGTACAGCGATGAGCTCTCGGACGTCCGAAAGGATGCTAATACGAGAATAGCAGGCGATGTTAATCGGATAAATGAATATACATCGGGCATCTCTGATCTCAATGACAGGATTCTCCGGGCTGAGGGTGGCGGGGGGATTACCAATGACCTGAAGGACAAAAGGTCGGAACTTTTGAGAGAATTGAGTAATATCGTAGATGTTCATTATCTTGAAGATGAAGACGGAGCTTTGAACATCTTTCTCTCCAATGGCAAGCCTCTGGTGGAAGGGAATTTAAGCTGGGGGCTTGATGTTAAGAAAAATGTAGATAATTCGGCTTTTTATGATGTTGTTTTCAAAGATGACCCCGATGAAGAAGTAATCAATAGTGTAATTACCAGTGGGGAATTGGGAGGATTGCTTGAAGTAAGAGATGTGACAGTGGTCGATTATAGGAATCGCCTCGATAACCTTGCGAAAAACATCATTGATGCAGTTAATACTCAGCATGCCGAAGGCTATGACATAGACGGCAATACAGGCGGGGATTTTTTTGCGCCTGCAACGAAAGCCGAAGATATGTATGTAAGCGCTGCTATTATAAGTGATACAAACAAGATAGCGGCCTCGGCCACCGTCAACAACGATGGTGATAATGCCCTTGCCATGGCCGCCATCAAGGATGATCTTATTCCTATAGATGATATTACATCGACCTTCAATAATCACTATGCCACCCTCGTTGGTCGTGTTGGGCGGGATGCGGCTGCTGCGGAAAGGAACGTTGACCATCAAACGGTCATTTCCGACCAGCTCACTAACCGTAGAGAGGCGATATCCGGAGTATCAATAGATGAGGAGATGATGAATCTGATGAAGTATCAGCTCGGCTATAATGCGGCAGGCAGACTCTGCAACGTTGCAAATGAGATGCTGGATACATTGTTAAGCATAGTGTAACTACTCAGGTAGATAGACTGAAGGCTGAAGACTGTTAGGTTTAGGTTGTTTAGACTGAAGACTGTTAGCAAGAAACTAACTACCTACAGCCTGCAGTCTAAACAGCTTCAGCCTGACAGTTACAGCATAGTTTGATGGTATCAACTCAATAAATCAGGGTAGGGGAGGTTTTAACCTCCCAATGTGGGCGACTAAAGTCGCCCCTACCCCTATTTATTGAGCTATTACGTTTGATGTTCAGGGGAAATCTATTATGATATCGCGTGTCTCAGAAAATATGAAGTTTAATATGATGGTCAATAATCTTTTTGATGTGCAAAATAAGCACAACAAACTGATGGAGCAGATGGCTACTCAAAAGAGGATCAACCGGCCATCGGATGATCCTCTCGGAATGAGCAGGATACTGGATTTCCGGAAGGTGAAGGCATCGATAGGGCAGTATCGTCAAAATATTGACCACTGTAAAGGATGGCTTTCCATAACGGAATCAAAACTGTCATGCGCCGATGAACTCTTGGGAAACGCGAGACAGTTGGCTATCGCTCAGGCAACGGCGACGGCAACAGCGGAGACACGCAAAATAGTGGCGGGGAGCGTGCAGGGTATAATAGATGGAATGCTTGCGCTGGCGAATTCAAAATATGGTGACAGA
>JAUWQS010000297.1 GCA_030610915.1 Pseudomonadota bacterium
CCGTTTTCGTACTCATCTTATTCTCCAGCCAGCATAAGCCCTTTGCGATGTACAGAGGCGTTACCCAGTCAGCTTCAGATGAAGCGACATCAAGAGCAAACTCGGTCTTCTTGAATGACGAAGACTTCACCCTTTTAAAGACGGCTTCATATTCTCGTTCAAAGTCTTTTCCGTCGGGAATTGTTATTCCCACGATATTTTTATCCCGAAAGAGTTGCATATTATGATAAGTAAATGTTTCTTCAAACGTTCGCCCGTGCATTGGTTGCTCAGGCTCATGGCCCGCAACAGGTGTTGGCTTCTGGAATGCAACGAAACATCTATCATCTGCCAAGATTTGCTTCTCAGACTCCAGCTCAGTCAAGTCGCTTATTCTTGATTCATTTAGAAAGAATTCCAGTGATGCGTTTGAGGTAACCGCTCCTACCTTGTCTGCTCTGCACACTTTCCGGTTATCGTTGGGGTCAACCGAATCCAAGTCCGTTATGACGAGGTAGGGAATATCCAAGAACTCCAAGAGGCTTGCAAAGCGATGTGCATAGGCACCGCCCACTTCTAGAACGGTAAGGTAAGCTAGCTTGAGCCCCGGCGCAGACTGGTCAATCATCTTCGGCAGGAGGAGCTTCTCGACAGTTCCCTCGACCAACACAGCCGCATCTGCGAAGAATAGGTCGCAGTGGGTCAGCTTAAGATATCGCTTAAGAAAATCCAGCGTCTCTTTCTCATCCTCGGTTGTACCGGCAGCTGACGCCTTCTGTGGTTGGAAGTTCCGAAGACTGAGAACCTCTGATGCATTGAGCGTGGTGATCGTAGCCAGGTTTTCTCCGTCTAAAGCACACCGTCGAAAATATCTCACCTTCTCGAACTCAACCGCATCTATGATATGCGAGGAATGAGTAGTGATCCCAAGCTGAGGCACCATATGTTCTTCTTTTGCATCCTTAGAAGCTTTCTGGATAATCGACCAAATATTCGAAATAAACGTTTGTTGAACTTGTGCATGAAGGTGCACTTCCGGTTCTTCGATAAAGATAATTTGGCAAAGAGGGCGTTTCTCCTCGGTTCTCATCCATTGCAGGTGAAAATGACTGATTTGTATTGCCATGTAGACGAGATTCTTGAAGCCAAGGCCGTTATATGCTTCAGGAAGTTCGTGGTTGAGCGCTATATCAACGTAGAGAAGATCGGTATTGCCTTGCAGTGCAACCTCTGGGCTTAAAGTCGATACGATCCTCATCTGTCTGTCATTAACTGACGGCACCCCAAGGCCCTTAATGACCTCCATCAAGTCCTGGAAGTTTACTTTATAGTGCTTGTTGAGTGTTTCGTTGTTTTCGTCGATTACTTTGTTCGCTTCTTCTCTTACCTCTGCTTGTTCGAGATTTTTCTTGTAGAACGCTGCGAATGCGGTGGACAAACGCTTGCTACGACCGGTCTCATGGTCGTCGAAATTTCTCTGTGCATCAACAAAGTCCACTCGAATCAAAGACCTTAGAACACGCTTCCCTTCCTCTGGATCACGAGGGAGAGCTACTGTGCCATCCTCGGTATTTTCCAAGGCATAATAACTAATGGAAAAGTGGCGACTCAGGTTCCCTTGAAGTGACAGGAAGTGCGAAAGACTCTTCTGCTGTTCTCCATCTTCCAAAGGCGGAAAAGCGGATAGATACTCAGACTTCAACTTTCCGGCGTCTTTGACGCAGTATTCCAACCGAACACCAACTTCTTCAAAATTGCTCGAGGCATTTGGTAAAAGATCACCGACCCGACCATACTCGATGTCTGGGTCTATCGAAAACCAAAGATCCATTCCAATTGATGGGAGACTGCCTTCATCAGCATCATCTTCCAAACCAAAGGCGTCTATGTCTGCAACCTTTGAAACGGAAAAATCGTGGATTTTGAAATCTTGGCTAATGAGAAAAAGACGAAAGGCTGTAGTAGCTGAAGTTTTCCCGCTATTATTTGGCCCAACAAAAACGGTTTCTTTGCTTTCAAAGCCAATCTCAACATCCTCCAGCCTACGAAAGTTCCTTAGATGTACTTTTGTTATTTTCATAAAAGTTTTCCTTATACTTCATTCGAAAGTCCAGTGGAGCCCAGTAGGCCGAGATTCACACAAATGGTGGCAAAACTCTAATTTGAATCGATATCTGGCACTCATACGACACATAACGGCACGGATAACCTGCTGAAAAAGCTTATAAAAACATTATTAAAAGCCAAAACAGTTCAACAAATACCAAAGTCGTAAAGACCAAAAAACGCCCCGGCTTTTTCAGTCAGAGTTAATCCGATTGTGTTATGCTTTTTGTTTAACCACAAGTTTGCGACGTATTAGCACCGGGAAGAGTTATACTGCCTTTTAAATTGAAGGTGCCACTCAGACCATTACATGAGTCACACATTGGTGCAATACGCTCTCCAGACACATTTGGATTTATAATATGTGCGCCCAAAGTCGGGGTGTTTGAACACCCTTGAACTGAGCAGCTTGCAGGCCATGGTTTTTTTGCAAAATTTATCCAATGTTGCTTCCATGTGCCACAGTTGCATGATCTTTCAGCAGTACCTTTTTTATTGGACCAACCATTTGCTGTAATACTCATATTTTTCTCCTTATCAAAGTTTCTTATTTATTAAAATGGTGCAGTATTCAACCCCACTGATAATCGGTAAAGCTATCGCTATGTATAATCTGAACATCTTGATTTTGGATATATTTTTTACCGAACCACCCTTCGTATTCAATAGTAATAGGGATTTTGGCATTATATTTCCAAAACCCCTGATCATTCGCTTTGCTTCCCCCGAAAGAGCATTTGATGCTCGAATTGTTGTGCAGAATGCTAATTATAATTCCAGGGACACAATACTAAATTATTTATGGCTCCCTGTTTTTCCACGGCCCTTTCGGTCCGGTCTTTTTCTTCCGAAGTTGTTTTCCTAACAACACCTCAAGCTTATCAATAAGCAAATCACTCCCAAGAGGCCTGCCTGTTCGTTCATGCTGACGGAGTTCCTGGTATTCCTTCTCCTGAGGCTCGTCCTTCAAAAATTCATTCCAGTCAGAAATCAACTCCAACAACGGTGACACGGTTACAAACGCATCATCTCGTTTCTCGACATGGGCTCTCGCACTGCTCCAGGGATATGCGATCGGATCGGCAACTAATCGTGCCCTTACGGGATTTAACTCTATGTATCTAACCGCTGCCGGCAAATACCGTTCATCCATCACGAATGAGGAAAATCGTCCCTGCCACAGATACCCTCGCCATCCTTCCCGAAAATTAATCATCCGGGCATATCGGCGATGTGCCTCACCGATGGCTTTGCGCATA
>JAUWQS010000105.1 GCA_030610915.1 Pseudomonadota bacterium
CCCATGCCGGAAAATCATTGAAGGGTGAACTGACAGGTTTAAAAAGTTTCAGGACAGGTCGATTCAGAATTGTCTATAAAATATCTTCAAAACAGATTATAGATATTGTTTTTGTAGGCCCGCGACGCATAATATATGAAATTACTTACAGACTTTTGAAAAAAGAAACGGACAGAGAAAAATAATTGAAGCTCCCCGCAAAATAGGGGGACATCCTTACTGATTATGGATGTTCTCGGATTGCGTTGCCCTTGCGTTATACCTTTTTTGGGCTGAAAGCTGACAGATGGCAGCTAATACCACTTGTCACCTCTTTTCTATGGTGCTATATAAGGAAGACCTGCGACAGCTATGGTCTCAAAAAGACAAATCCTCGGCGGAAGCCTTCTTGAGTGATTGGGTCAGACGAGCCCAGGCTTCCAAAATATCCATGCTTGTAAAATTCGCCAAGACGCTCGCTTCACATCGCACAGGCATATTGTCTTACTATGATTATCCGTAAGCATTCACGGGTTCAGGAGTTCAAGGTTCAACAGTTGAAGGAAGAGAATCGAGTAATAT
Organism: Pseudomonadota bacterium; assembly: GCA_030610915.1. The sequence goes on from JAUWQS010000105.1 coordinate 562, forward strand.
CTCAATAAATTCAGGTAGTGGCGACCTGTCTGCATGCGGAGACGCACAGGCAGGCTTTAGTCGCCCATATCGGGAGGTTAAAACCTCCTTATCCTGATTTATTGGGAAGTTACTGTGAATCTTGAACCTGATAACCTGAATAGTTACCAGATTTCTAAGTAAAATCAAATATACCCCCGTAGCTCAGTAGGATAGAGCAACGGATTCCTAATCCGTGTGCCGTGCGTTCGAATCGCACCGGGGGTACCAGAAAAGACAAGGAGTTAGCTGTTTTCGGTTGAGTCCCTTTTTTCGTTGGTGCCTGTATAGGTACCTATCGGCGGATTTACAAGCCCTCTCAAATCATCTTCCTAAACCGTATTATACCGCTTAAAAACAGACATCGTCTTGTGACCGGAGACGGCCCATAATGCGGGGAAAGTCATGGAACTTTAAACAGGTTGAAAGACTGCCTGTAACAAAAAGTCTTGCTTGAAACTTTGGAGATGTGAGTAGTGTCTGTTACTGTAACATGTTAAACTGTAACTACTCAGGTTCACAGTTCAGGGGTTCAAGATTCAACAGTTGAAGGGAGAGAATCGAGTAATATCTCAATAAGTTCGGGTAGTGGCAACCTGTCTGCGTGCGGAGACGCACAGGCAGGCTTTAGTCGCTCGCCCATATCGGGAGAGGTTAAAACCTCCCTGAGTTACTGTGAACCTGACAACCTGAGTAGTTACGTTAAACTTATTATACTTATTTTTTGTAAGCGTTCACGGGTTCAAAGGTTCAGGGTTCTATTCTCGTTCCCGGACTGTATCTGGGATGCGAATTTACGAGAAAAGCGTCAGCTTCGTCAGGCCTAATCCAAAATCTGGAACCAAACTGGCAATTACTTGAGAAAAGGAGCATCTGTCGCGAGGCCTTCGGGCCTTCAATCCCTTTTTTGTCCTTCACCCTGAACCTGTGAACGGTTACTTAATATTCTTCTAATATTTCACCATAAACCACAACCCGCTTATCCATCATGAAGATCGTTTTAGTCTTTCCGCCTTTTTATCTCGAGTCTATGTATAACCTTCCGCCACTGGGTTTGATCAACCTGGCTACAGCGCTCAAAGATACGCCGCACGAAGTGGTCATTATGGATTTTGTCCTGTATCTTCGCAAGGGAAAGCTGGGATTTGGAAAAGACATATATGACGATTGCGCCGATATGATATTGGAGCATGAGCCGGATCTGGTCGGCTTTTCCGCTCAGTGCGCCACCTATCCTCCGGTGATACAAATTGCCGGGAGGATCAAGGCGAGAAGACCGCAAGTCTTAACAGTCATCGGAGGACATAATGCCTCCTTCGTGGACCGGTTTACCCTTGAAAGATACCACTGGATTGATGCCATCATTCGCGGGGAAGGTGAAATTACCTTCCGGGAACTGATCAATGCTTATGACGGTGGTTGTAATGAGAAAGGGATAGAAGGAATAACCTGTCGAAGAGGAAACGAGATAATCAGAAATAAAGATCGGGCGCTTATTCAGGACCTTGATATGTTGCCCTTGCCTGATTACACCTTTACACCCTCTTTTTCAGAATATCGCGATGCCTGTGACCTGCCGAGGAGTATCGCCATCTTAGAGGTTGGGAGAGGATGCCCCCACCGCTGCATCTATTGCTCGGAATCAATATTCTGGAGACGCAGACCAAGAAATTTTTCAGTAGACCGTCTAACGAAGGAGATGCAATATCTCCACGGAAACTCAGGCGCCGAATGTTTTCTCCTGGCATACGATCAGTTCACCGCCAAAAAGGAGTTTGTAGAAGCATTCTGCCGAAAAGTGATAGAAAAAAGATTAAACCACATCCCGTGGTACTGTATATCCAGGCTCGACACTGTGGATGAGCCCCTCCTTCGGCTGATGAGGGACGCAGGATGCGAATCGATGTGTTATGGCATCGATTCCGGGTCAAAAAGGACACTGACATTTATTCGTAAAGACATTAATAGAGAACTCCTGTACCAGCGCGTCAGGGAAACAACGGAGCAGGAGATCATCCCCACATTAAGCTTTGTTGTTGGATTCCCGGAGGAAGAGGAGGAGGATATCGATGCCACCTTGACTCTTGCTCTCAAGACCGGGGCGCTGGGCAATATAAACCCCTTAATCCAGATGCCGACTGTGCTGCCGGGAACAGACCTGTGTAAAGAATATAGCGGCCGCCTGTCGCGAGAGGTTGACACCTACTTTTCCCTGGGAATAGATTTTGACAATGGGAAACGACTTCATGGCGACGAAGAATTGATCAACAAAGACCCTCTGATCTACAGCAGTTTTTACAACCTTCCCTGTAAGGGACTTTCATCGGTAGAGTTAACCCTCATCGCCTCCTATTTTCCGTTAATGGTAAATTTCTATGCAAAGACCTTCTTACTGTTGACCACCCCGCGCCGGAAATCAACCTCGGCCCTTTTCTTTGAGTGGCTCTACTGGCTTACTGCACGATTAAAGAGGGATCGACCCACACTTTGTCCGCAGGATTGTTACCGTCACTTCACGACCTTTGTCCATGAACTCTTACAAAATAAAAAAAAAGGGTATCTAAAGCATCTCCCCGACATCCTGAAATACGAGACCCTCGGCCTCGAGGCAGGAAAAAGCAGCGTGCCGGCAACCGGTTTCCATATCGATCTCAACAAGATTCAAGGGTTCACGCCCCGGAAGAGCGAGGGGCTAATCATCGGGGAATTCGATTTTGAGATCCCCCTGATCATAAGAGATTTTAAGGCAGGCATCTTCATGAAGGACTACCCGCCGAGGGAGACCATCCTCGTATTCAGGCATGAAGGAGAACAGTTGGAAGTTACCGAGATCAATGACTTCGGCAGCGATTTTTTAAACCTCTGCGATGGGAGGAGGACATTGCCCGCCATTTCCGATGCGCTCTATCCATGCTGCGAATCCGGTATGAGTCCCGGCAGTTTCTTTGAATCGTGTCTAAAGGCGGCCCAGGTATTGGGCCGGATGGGACTTCTTGAACCTGGTGACATAACTGTTCGCCGCAGAGAACGCTGAAAGTTGACAAAACAGCTAAATAGGATTACAGAAGTGGTCATCTATAGGTTCCAGGTTCACGGTTAATCTGCTGATGAAAGAGAGATCGGGTTCCAATATCTTTGAAAAGGTCTTGGAAATTTTAGATGAAAGGAGGTGAAAAATATGTTGAAAGTGAAGAAGGTAGAGAGAAAGGTTTCCTATGCATCCAGTTGCCACGCACCGTCATGCCACGCACCGGCTTGTCATGCGCCGTCATGTCACGCACCTTCATAGACATAGGAAAGAAATTTCAGTAACCTGAAGTGGGGGGTGGCAAGCCCCCCATTTCCAGATTGTAAATACTCAGCCACAGATTCACACAGATGAACGCAGATATGTTTAAATACAAAGAAATCGCGTGACTATACAGGTGGGTAGGCTGAAGGCTGTTAGTCTATTAATTGTAAAGTTCTTGCCTGCCTGTGCCGGCACGGCAGACACACAGGCAGAAATGGCTTCGGCGTGAGCGTTCGCCCTTCGACAAGCTCAGGGTGCGTCCTAAAGCTCACGGCGTGCCCTGAGCCTGTCGAAGGGGCGTGAGCTTAGTCAAACGGTAAAAGAATTTAAAGTTATTACGAAGTCCGGAAATTACGAAATAACTGCGTGGAGACAGGAAATAGAAAAAAATATCAGTGATAATCCGCTTAGATCGGTGGCTGAGTAGTTACTCCAGGTTTACCTCTCATAATGAAAGAAAGACTGATCGATCTGCTTATCTGTCCCGCGTGCCTCCCTGAAGAGAAGAGATTGGCCTTAAGTATCTTTGAAAGGGATGGAGCGGATATCGTGAGCGGGGCGCTGAAATGTGTCAGATGTGGATATCATTATCCCATCAGAGACGGGATCGCATTTTTGCTGCCGCCCTCTTACAGACCCCAGTCCCAAAACTCCCCATATGAAAGCTCGCCTTTAATCTCATCTTATCTCTGGAGTCATTACGGCGACATATTCAATGATCAGGATGCAAGCCTGGCCTATGGGGAGTGGGCCGGCCGGATCACGAAAGGTCATGGCATTTCTCTCGATACAGGATGTGCCGTGGGCAGAATGACCTTCGAAATGGGCCGCAAAAGCGATTTTGCCATCGGACTCGACAATTCAGAAGGTTTCATCCGGGCAGCCAGGTCTCTCATGACCGAAGGACATCTGGATTTTCCCATCCCTGTGGAAGGCCATATTATGGAGAATCGCTCCATTTTCCTTCCGGAGGAGAGCGCGCGCGAAAAGGTGGAGTTTATCGTCGGCGATGCCCTTGCCGTTCCCTTTGCGTCGAACAGCTTTTCCTGCCTTGCCTCACTTAACATTGTAGATAAGATACCCCTGCCTGTATTTCATTTGAAAGAGATAGACAGGCTTGCGAAAAGATCCCGGGCGCAATTTCTCTTTTCAGATCCCTTCTCATGGTCTGCGGATGTCACACAAGAGAAAAACTGGCTCGGAGGAAAGGAGAGTGGCTCCTGTGCCGGTGAGGGTATTGAAAACATGCTGGCCATACTGAAGGGAGAAAAATATGACCTCTTCAACCCCCCGTGGAAGATTGAGGAGAAAGGATATATCTGGTGGAAGATTCGCAAGCACCGGAACCTTTTTGAACTGATACGAAGTTGTTTTATCAAGGCAAGGAGATAATAATGAACGACAGGCCTTCGGAACTTCCAATCGTGGATGGTCATGTTGACATCCTCTATGAAATGATACGTCACCACCCTGATACACCTTTTCACGAGATATCAACCGGCCCGGTAACTCTAAAAAAACTGGAAAAGGGAGGCATCCGCATCATAGTGACGGCCCTCTACTGCCCCGATGAGTACAACGGCCCCGGCTCAGCTACAGAATACCTTGAAGGCCTCTTTGATATGGCAGACAAATACCTCACTCGCCTCGATCACATCCGGACAGCAAAGGGGCTTGATTCATGTTTTAAGGGGGAGACAGGGATCGGAAAGATACTTCTACTTGAAAATTCCGACGCTCTTTTAGAGATGGGAACAGATAAACTTGAAGAGAATGGCCTCAAGGTTGTCGGGCTAACACATGCGGGAAGAAATCGGATAGGGGATGGCAACGGAATAAGGTATCCGGAAAAACTTACCACGGAAGGAAAGAACCTTATCAAAATCTTAGACAATAACGGGTTTGCCATAGACCTGGCCCATCTCTCACAGCCATGTTTTTGGGAGGTTATCGATACCTTCAAGGGGCCTGTCATCTCATCCCATACGGGTATCCGCCCTCTTTGTGACATACCGAGAAATCTTTCACCGGAACAGGTTGACATCATACTGCAGAGAGACGGAATGATAGGGATAACCATAAACCCGGAGATGCTTTCAGAAGATCAGATTGCCGATGCTGAAGATGTCTTTGAACATATTGACTTTATAGCCCAGAAATATGGGGTGGACGGCATCGCGCTGGGCTCTGACCTTTGCGGCTTTGATATGGTCACAAGTGGGGTGGAAGATATATCAAAACTCAGTAACCTGGTGGAAATCCTTGAGAGACACGGATACCCCCGGGAAGCTGTTCAAAAAATCATGGGGGAGAATTGGCGCATTTTTTATTCTTCTCTCCTTTCATAGTCATAATCCAT
>JAUWQS010000374.1 GCA_030610915.1 Pseudomonadota bacterium
GATTGTGAATCTTAGCCATTCACGACTTGAAATTGGAAATTAGAAATTTGGGAGAGATAAAACGAATTTACGAGTTGACAGGCTTCGGCGTGAGCTCAGTCGAGTCGTACAAAAGCATGAAGGCCGAGTTTCCAATTTCTAATTTCAATATTCAGTAAACGCTTACCGTGGATCGAGACCAACACTTTAAAAATGTAATCCCCTATTTATTGAGCTGATATGGAACCTACTTGTCTTCGCCAAAAATATCGGCGGAAAAGATATATATCCTGGTATCTTTGTCCTTCCAGGCATCGGATGGGAGCCCCGCTTTATGACAGGTCTCCTTCAGAAAGGTAAGCCTGTCCCATTTATACTGCGTGGCCACCTGAGGAAGAAGAAGACCGGAATAAAAACCCTTTATTAAATAGATACCATGAACACCTGTCTCTATTTCATTTATATCCTTGATTTCCCTCAGTGGTGTGAGTACCGATATCTCAATCGACAGGTCCTTTAACTCCTCCCGGATAAGCGGGGGGAATCTTTGGTCATTGAAGGCGGCCGCCTGCGCCATCTCCTCTATAGTCCTGTACAGCGGCTTTTTCGCCTCCATATATCCTATACATCCCCGTAAACACCCATGTTTCTGAAGAGTGACAAATGCCCCCCTTTTTTCGTTAAGGGTGGCTGACTCTACGGGGTGAAATTCGGGAATCTTTTCACCGGCAAGTCTGTTCTCGATCGTCTTTCTTGCAATCTCAAGGAGTTTGTTTTTCTCCGCTTCAGAAAGTCCCATATCGGTTCCCGCACGTTTTTTATCCTTGACAGGCTCTGTAGCGTTACCCTTATAGAAGACAGCAGAGGCATACCCGACGACACTGCCCTTATCTCCTGTGACATCGCCTGAATTGGCGTATTTCAAGAGCCTTGGCCTGTCGGCGCCAAGCCTCTTTGCGACCATCATGGCGACTGCCATCGGTCCACCGCCACAGGCTTCACAAAGGCCGCTTTTCAGATCATTTAAAAGGCCGTCCGCGTCCATCCTTTTTATATTATCCAGCGCCACCGAATCAAGCTTTACGGCCTTTTCATAGGTGTGGAAATGGGAGAGATCGGAACTCCCTACTATCAGGATTCTTTTATCGGAGGCCGATCTATAAATGGCTTCAGCCAGCTCCTCGCAGGTGTGCCTTTCCTGATCCCCCATGACTATCGGGACAAAGTTAAATTCGCCCATGGCCACCTGAAGAAAGGGGAGTTGAATCTCGACCGAATGTTCCTGCATGTGAGCAGAGGGGACAAAGGATATCATCGGACTTTGAGCAATAATCCTGTTCGCCAGACCAACATCCACTGGAACAATTCCCAAAGGCGTTCGATATCCACCTTTATTGTATACGGAAGCCCCTTGAAAATAGGCACGGTGACTTGGCCCTATGACTATTACAACATCAAAAGTTTTACCCTCGACATGCTTGTAAGAATGGGCGGCAATCTGCCCGGAATATATATAACCTGCATGGGGTACAATCAGGGCTACCACCCTGCCATCCAAAGGTTGGGCCTGCGCATTCTTAAGAAAACCATCTATCTCGTACGCTAAAATCTTCGGGTCACCGGGATACCAGGATCCCGCGATAACCGATTCTCTTACGTTACTCATGTTTACCCCCTCTCCCTCTTCGGGCCGTGCTAAAATGGACGTAACTGCTCAGGTTGTCAGGTTCAAGGTTCACAGCTCACGATTGATTGTTTTCTAACCCCTGAGCCGCGAACCTGAGTAGTTACCTGCCTTCCTGGTTCCGGCTTGTCCGCGGTAGACTCTTAGTTGTGAAATTCGTGCAAAAATGGCAAGAGAATTCGGGTTTAGGTTGGGTACGACAAAAGGCTATGAGCTCTTCCGGCTTGGGATATCGAACCTCCTTTATTGAAAAAAGGATATCAAAAAAGAAGTTAAAATGTCAATAAAATAGTAATAGCTCAATAAATAGGGGCAAACTCCGGTATGTAAAAGTGATTGTGAATCTTAGCCATTCACGGCTTGAAATTGGAAATTAGAAATTCGGGAGAGATGAAACGAATTTACGAGTTGACAGACTTCGGCGTGAGCTCAGTCGAGTCGTACAAAAGCATAAAGGCCGAGTTTCCAATTTCCAATTTCTATTTTCAATATTCAGTAAACGCTTACCGTGGATCGAGACCAACACTTTAAAAATGTAATCCCCTATTTATTGAGCTGATACAATATATATTTCATGACAGACCCTAAGTCTTGATTTGCAAGTGGAATCCTTGACATCTTTTAAAGATTCTGTGATAAGAGGGCCAGATATTCTATCTTCAGGTTTTGCAATGCCCAGCTCCCCAAAAAAATCAATCCTATGTCCCGGTTGCCGGAAACTTATCAACTCGGATGAACCGAGTTGTCCCTACTGTGGATTAACGAGACCCGGCTCCAGGCTGAAAAGAAATTTTTTCAGGAAACCAAAGGATGTTATAAAGGTTATTATATACTCTAATATTGCCATCTATATATTCTCTCTTCTGTTAGCTCCCTTTAACCCGGGCTCCCCGGCAAACCCTCTGACGTTTTTAGCCCCCTCCAACAACAGTCTGCTCCTGTTAGGCGCTACCGGTACTATACCAATAAACCAGTTAGGTCGCTGGTGGACACTCGTGTCGGCTTCATTTATACATGGCGGCATACTTCACATATTCTTTAACATGTTAGCCTTCCGGCAACTGGGCCCCTTTGTATTGAGAGAATACGGTTTTGATCGCTTTATAATTA